>NZ_JBHMQU010000048.1:0-2333 GCF_042435015.1 Paracoccus panacisoli
CCGAGGCCGCGGCCAACGCCGACCGCGCCGCGACGCCTGCGGCCGCCGAGGCACCCAACGCCGCCAATGCCGCGACCGACGCCGCCGCCGCGGCGGGCCTCGCCAGCGCCGATCCGCCCCTGCAGAGCCGGGCGCAGGTGCGCGAGGCGATCTTCAACCGCAAGATCAACGCCGCCGCCGATGCCTATCTGGCCGAGCTGCGCGCCGACGCCGTGATCCGCAAGCCGTGACTTCCGGCGACACGGGGCGCCCGGCGCCGCTGATCCTGACCTGTGGCGAGCCAGCCGGGATCGGCCCCGAGCTGGCCCCGCGGGCGTTGGCGGCCGGGGTGCCCTTCGTCTGGATGGGCGACCCGCGGCACCTGCCGGCGGGCACCGACTTCGCCGAGGTCGCGGACCCGGCCGACCCCGTGCCCCCCGGCACCCTGCCGGTGTTGCGCCACGATTTCGCCGCGCCCGCGACGCCGGGCACCCCCGATCCCGCCAACGCCCAAGGGGTGATCGACGTGATCGCCCGCGCCGTCGCGCTGGCGATGGAGGGCCGGGCGGCGGGCGTGGTGACGCTGCCGATCTCGAAGGCGGCGCTCAAGACCGGGGCGGGTTTCGCCTTTCCGGGCCACACCGAGTACCTCGCCCATCTCGCGGGCGGGGCCGAGGTGGTGATGATGCTCGCCTCGACGACCGTCGAGCCGCCCTGCCGGGTGGTGCCGGCGACGATCCACATCGCGCTGGGGGAGGTGCCGGCAGCGCTGACGCCCGCCCTGCTCGAGCGGACGATCCGCATCACCCGCGCCGGGCTGATCCGGGATTTCGGCATCCCCGCGCCGCGGATCGCGGTGGCGGGGCTGAACCCGCACGCCGGCGAAGGCGGCGCGATGGGCTGCGAGGAGCGCGACTGGATCGCCCCGCTCTGCGCGCGGCTGCGGGCCGAAGGGCTCGCCGTGTCGGGCCCCCACCCCGCCGACACGATGTTCCACGCCCCGGCGCGGGCGCGCTATGACGCGGCGGTGACGGCCTATCACGACCAGGGGCTGATCCCGATCAAGACGCTCGATTTCGCCGGCGGGGTGAATGTCACGCTGGGGCTGCCGTTCGTGCGGACCTCGCCCGACCACGGCACCGCCTTCGACATCGCCGGGCGGGGGCTCGCGGACCCGGCCTCGACCATCGCGGCGCTGCGGATGGCGTGGGACATGGCCGAGGCGCGCCGGTGAGCCGCCGGGCGTGTGTCAGGCGCCGGACCGGGGGTTTCACACCCCCGGACCCCCGTGGGATATTTGTGCAAGGAAGAACGGGGCTGCGGGGCCGTCCGGCATGAGCGCGATCGACGGCTTGCCCCCCTTACGTGAGGTGATCGCGCGCCACGACCTGCGGGCGAAGAAGCAGCTCGGGCAGAACTTTCTGCTCGACCTCAACCTGACGGCGCGGATCGCGCGGGCGGCGGGCGACCTGACCCAGTGCGACGTGCTCGAGGTCGGGCCGGGGCCGGGCGGGCTGACCCGCGGGCTCTTGGCCGAGGGCGCGCGCCACGTGCTCGCCATCGAGAAGGACGCCCGCGCGATCCCCGCGCTCGAGGAGATCGCCGCCGCCTATCCGGGCCGGCTGACGATCATCCATGGCGACGCGCTGGAGGTCGATCCGCTGGCGCATCTGACCCCGCCGATCCGCATCGCCGCGAACCTGCCCTATAACATCGGGACCGAGCTGCTGGTCGGCTGGCTGACCCCGCCCGAGTGGCCGCCGTTCTGGCAGTCGCTGACGCTGATGTTCCAGAAGGAGGTCGCGCAGCGCATCGTCGCAAAACCGGGCAGCAAGGACTATGGCCGGCTGGCGCTGCTGGCCCAGTGGCGCTGCGACGTACGCATCGTGCTGAGCCTGCCGCCGCAGGCCTTCGTGCCGGCGCCCAAGGTCGAGTCGTCGGTGGTGCAGCTGACGGCCCTGCCCGCGCCGCGCTATCCGGCCGACGCGCGGGTGCTGTCCGAGGTGAGCTTTGCCGCCTTCAACCAGCGCCGCAAGATGCTGCGCGCGGCGCTGCGGGGGCTGCATCCCGACATCGAGGCGCTGCTCGAACAGGCGGGGATCGCGCCGACCGCGCGGGCCGAAGAGATCGACCTCGCGCGGTTCTGCGCCTTGGCGCGGGCGCTCGCGGCGGCGCGGGCGGGCTGAGGGCCCAAGGCCCCGCCCGCCCTCGTCACGCCTCGCTGCTCACTCCTCGGCGGGGGCCGGGGTTTCGCTGGCCGCCTCGCCACGCTTGCGGGCCGTGGTGCGGCGCGGGGCCGCGGTGGTCGTGCGGCGGCGCGGGCGCGGAGCGTCGGCGGGCGCCTCGGCCGCGGG
>NZ_JBHMQU010000049.1:0-12000 GCF_042435015.1 Paracoccus panacisoli
CCTGATCAGGCCCTGACCTCTCCGAAGGTCGGCGCTCCTACACCACGGCGTGGGACACTATCCATGAATCGCTTAGCCTAACGTTGCCTCCATGGGACGACGTGGAAATCTCGGCGGCACAACTGATCGAGGTGGAGATGCGCCTCGGCAGTTGGTCTCGCAGATTGTCGCTTCGCGTGACTATCGATGACGACATCGAGGACATCGCGAAGCGTTATCTCGGCGGCAGCGAGCTTCTCAAGCACGTGGAGGGATTCAGCCGCCTCATCGTCGCAGTTCGTTACAGCAGGACCGGCTACAAGAAACCGCGGTCGCTGGAAATCTCGTTCGGCGATCGAAGGTCAAATCTGCAAAGCAAGAGCGATCCGGACGAGCGCGATCTTGGCTACCGTTTGCTCCAATTCTGGGGTGTACTCAACCGCCTCCGCGAACTTGATCATAATGAAGTGGCGCAACTATTGCCGCATCTTCTGGAACTTCACGACTCGCCCGAGGATGACATCAGCGGCGGCCACCTCCGTCGGATTGGTCTTGACGCCAAACGTCTGCTCGATGCGGGCATCATCAGCTTGCGAAGTCGTCAGAACATCATCCTGATTGATGATGAGGACGACTTTGGCGATGTAGAAGTTGGGCCGGGCTCGAAGCCAACTGAAGCGACAGCCACCGGCAGCTTCGGGGAGGAACTTGGGGCTATTCCCCTCCATGATATGCGGCAGTACGTGATTAAGCGGGACTGGCTGGAAGAAACCCTTATCACCGCTTTGAAGCCGATGATCGGACGGTCATCCTTTGAGTCTCTGGATCCAGATCTCGGATATCTCGGTCGGTGGCGAGCAGAGGACTCTGACCTCCCTCTTTATTTCGCACGCCGTCTCGGACAGCCGCGGACGCTACAGCGATTGGATGTAACTCTTCGCAGTCGCCAGGACGCCGGCATTGGGATCGTACTGACGGCCGGACAGACCCCGTTCAAACATCTCGGACCAAATGTTGTGATTCCCTTGGCCGAGGCGCTTCACGAGGGTCGGGTCGATGATGAAGCCATGAGGAAGTTGCTGGATCGTTTCCAAGCCAACCGTTGGCTGGCGCTCGGTGGCGCTGAAGTTGCGCTGCCCAAATATGGTTCGCAATCGGCGATGCTATACATCCCTGGCAAAGCGCCACTCCCGGTCTCGGGCCACAAGCAGATGTCGATCCTGGATCGTCTCGTTGCCGCGCATAAGGCTGGGAGAGCGGATGTTCCAACCGGAGAGGTCATCGAAGGCACCGGCGTCGCCAGTCCGGCAGACGCTTGGCCATCAGCATCACGAAAGACTGTGGCCGGAGTTTACATTGAGAACAACCGTCGAGGCCACTGGCGGCTGAAGACCGACTGACCGTTCTGTTTCAGAGCCACAAGGTCGGACCCTCGTCCGAATTATCGCGGGGGACGGTCCGATATTTTGACGACGATTGAGGTGCTCCAAGCAATAGAGGAGCACTTCCATGCCGACTCCCTTCCCCTCGCGCCAGGCAGCCCCGACGAGCTGGACCGGCGCCGCGACGACCAAGCCCACCACCTCCAATGCGGAATGGCGCTGCACGCGCTGTGACAAGCTGCTCGGCGTCTGCCGGGACGGCCGCATGCACCTGCGCTTCGCGCGGGGGCACGAGTATCTCGTGGGCTTCCCGGTTCAGGCCACCTGCCGCGGCTGCGGCACGCTGAACAACGCGACCGCACCCGCGCGCTGACGCGCCCACTCACCCAACCCCCTGAAATCGCAGAGACGCGCGACGTCCTGACCTGGCCACGAGAAGGCGCCGGACGCCTGGCCGCAAGGCAGGCGTCCGATGTCCTTCGCGTGGCACGAGATCCGTGATCACCTCATGCATTCATCCACAAACCTTCACTTCCAGCGCAGTTTCGACGCCGTCCGGCGTGCGCAGGCCGCTCTCGCGCCGTTCCGGG
This sequence comes from Paracoccus panacisoli, assembly GCF_042435015.1. Classification (NCBI taxonomy): domain Bacteria; kingdom Pseudomonadati; phylum Pseudomonadota; class Alphaproteobacteria; order Rhodobacterales; family Paracoccaceae; genus Paracoccus; species Paracoccus panacisoli. Next base: position 1,952 of record NZ_JBHMQU010000049.1, read on the forward strand.
ACCCGGCGGCTCTGCTGGACGGGCTGCACCGCACGACCGGCGATCCGGCCCGGAAGAACGTGATCCTCTCTGCGCTGGTCGGGGCGGCGCAGGGCGACGGGCCCGCGTCCGACTGCGCCCTGACTCTCCTGCTGTTGGCGCTCTGGCCCGGCCTCGACGCCATCCGGCGCCGGTCGATCTGGCGCAGGATCGGCACCGCCGACGAGGTTGCGTCCGATGTTCTGGCGCGCACCACCGAGGCGGTCCGTGGGCTCGATCTCGGGCGCGTCAACTGGATCGCGGCCACGGTCCTGCGCAACGTCGAGCGCGACATGATCCGCGTGCGCCGGCGCGACCAGACACGCGAACATCTCGCCAGCGGCGCCGATCCCGACGAGGTGGCGGACAACGGTGACAGCGGGATCGGCGCGGCCGGGTACGCACGGCTGAACGGCGCCGTGCGGAAGCTGCTCGGCGATGACGCCCTGTTGGTGATCCGCGTGGCGATCGAGGGTTTCTCGCAGGCCGAGGTCGCCGTCGAACTGGGCCTGACCGAGGCCGCCGCCCGCAAGCGCTACCAGCGCGCCATGCGCCGGCTGCACGACGCCCTCGAGGAAATCCCTTGAACGGATGTCCCGATCCGGTCCCGTCGGTGGCTTTTTCCATTCGAGCGCCTCGAGCGCCTTCCCTCCAACCGAAAGCAGACATGCATGAACCGCACTGCCGATCTGTCGCTCGAGGATTTCAGGCGTCTTCCGGGGCTCTATCGCCGCTGGGAGCTGACCGAGGTCTGCGAGCCCAACCGCAACTATCAGATCGAGGACGCCGGCGCCCATGCCGACGGGACGCCGCTCTTGGCGATCTACGTCGCCGAGCCCGCGCCCGACGTCCGCGAGGCCGCCTGATGGGCCTCCTCGATCACATCATCTCACGGAGAACCGCCATGCCGGACCAGCCGGACGCCATCAGCCGTCTTCGCAAGGCGAGTTACGCGCTCGAAGACCTCCCCGCAACCATCGCCTTCCCGCAGCGAGCCGGTGACGAGCCGCGCGAGCCTTTGCCGGTCGTCGAGGCGACCGTCGACGAGATCGCCTTCGCGATCGTGGAAGCGGAACGCGAGAGCACGGCCGCCTACCGCCGCGCCGACGCGCTGAAGCGGCTCTACAAGCTCGCCCGCGAGGCGGGGTGCATCGGCGCAGATCGCGCCGCCGCTGCAGTGATGAAGAAGGAGGGCCAGTGATGGCCCTTCCCATCATCGGCGCCGACGAACGGCTCGCGCAGCGCAAGGGCATCAAGGGCGTCATCTTCGGACGGTCCGGCATCGGCAAGACCAGCCTGCTCTGGACGCTGAACGCTTCCACCACGCTCTTCCTCGATCTCGAGGCCGGGGATCTGGCGGTCGAGGGGCTGGAGATCGACACGCTCCGGCCCCGCACCTGGAAGGAGTGCCGGGATTTCGCGGTGTTCATCGGCGGGCCGAATCCGGCGCTGCGCGAGGACCAGCCCTACAGCCAGGCGCATTTCGACGAGGTCTGCGGGCGCTACGGCGATCCCACGGTGATCGGGAAATACGAGACCGTCTTCATCGACTCGATCACCGTGGCCGGTCGGCTCTGCTTCCAATGGTGCCGCGGCCAGCCCGAGGCGTTCTCGGAGAAGACCGGCAAGCCCGACATCCGCGGCGCCTACGGGCTGCATGGCCGCGAGATGATCGGCTGGCTGACCCATCTGCAGCACACGCGCGGCAAGCACGTCTGGTTCGTGGGCATCCTCGACGAGCGGCTCGACGACTTCAATCGCAAGGTTTTCCAGCCGCAGATCGACGGCTCGAAGACCGGGCTCGAACTGCCCGGGATCGTGGATCAGGTCATCACCATGGCCGACATCCCGGACCCCGGCGGCCAGCCGCAGCGCGCCTTCGTCTGTCAGACGCTGAACTCCTGGGGCTATCCGGCCAAGGACCGCTCGGGCCGTCTCGACATGGTCGAGGCCCCGCATCTCGGCCGGCTGATGGAGAAGATCCAGCGCCCCGCGGCGCCTGCCTCCGAACGCCTGACCTGGCCGCCGGTGACGCCCGCCGATCCCGCGCCCGCGCAGGAGCCCGGCCATGGCTGAGCGCCTCTCGCCACGCCCGGTGTCCCGATCCGGTCGCCGGGGTGGCTTTTCCCTTCTGACGCCGCTGCGCGTCCCATCCTCCAACTGAAAGGAGCCGCGCAATGTCCGGACCCTGGAACGACTTCAACTCCGCCCAATCGAACACCAACGTCATCCCGAAAGGCACGCTCGCCAAGGTGCGGCTCACCCTGCGCCCGGGCGGCTTCGACGACCCCTCGCAGGGCTGGACCGGCGGCTGGGCGCGCCGCGCCGCCACCGGCGCCGTCTATCTCGACGCCGAATACACGGTGCTTGAGGGGCCCTATGCCCGGCGCAAGGTCTGGTCGCTGATCGGCCTCTACAGCCCGAAGGGCCCGGACTGGGCCAACATGGGGCGCGGCCTGATCCGCGGCATCCTCAACTCGGCGCGCGGCGTGTCGGACAAGGACAACTCGCCCGAGGCGCAGGCCCGCCGCCGCATCAACGGCTTCGGTGATCTCGACGGCGTCGAGTTCGTCGCCCGCATCGACATCGGCACCGACACCAACGGCGAGGACAAGAACGAGATCCGCGCTGCCGTCACGCCCGACCATCGCGACTACGCCGCGCTGATGGGAACGGTCCCGCCGCAGTTCACCGCCGCCCCGGCGCAGGGCCACGCCTCGCAGCAGCCCACCACGCCCACCCAGCCCAGCCAGCCCGCGTCCGCTCCCGGCGCCGCCGGTCGGCCGAGCTGGGCGCAGTAAGGGGGAGACCGGCCATGCGCCTGCGCCCCCGCCAGAAGACCTTCGTCGAGCGCAGCGTGGCTGCGCTCGCTTCCCGCGGCAACACGCTGGGCGTGGCGCCCACTGGTGCTGGCAAGACCATCATGCTCTCGGCGGTCACCGGCGAGATGATCGGCGACGGCGCCAAGGCCTGCGTGCTCGCCCATCGCGACGAGCTGACGGCGCAGAACCGCGCCAAGTTCCAGCGCGTGGTGCCAGGCGTCGCCACCTCGGTCATCGACGCCACGGAGAAGTCCTGGAACGGCCAGGTCGCCTTCGCCATGGTGCCGACGCTGGCGCGGGCTTCGAACCTTGCCGACATGCCGCGCCTCGACCTGCTGGTCGTCGACGAGGCGCACCATGCCGTCGCCGACAGCTACCGCCGCATCATCGACCGCGTGCGCGAAGCCAATCCCGACGCCCGCATCTTCGGGGTCACGGCGACGCCGAACCGTGGCGACAGGAAGGGCCTGCGCGAGGTCTTCGACAATGTCGCCGACCAGGTGCGGCTGGGCGAGTTGATCGCCTCGGGCCACCTGGTGCCGCCGCGCACCTTCGTCATCGATGTGGGCGTGCAGGACGAGTTGCGGTCCGTCCGCAAGACCCTGTCGGATTTCGACATGGCGGAAGTGGCGGGCATCATGGACCGCGCCCCCGTCACCGACGAGGTGATCCGCCATTGGAAGGAGAAGGCAGGCGACCGGCAGACGGTGGTGTTCTGCTCCACCGTCGCCCACGCCGAACACGTCACCGACGCCTTCAGGACCGCGGGCGTTTCCGCCGCACTGATCCACGGCGATCTGGCGGCCGAGACCCGCAAGGCGATCCTCGCCGACTACGCGGCTGGGGACATCCGTGTCGTCGTCAACGTGGCCGTGCTGACCGAGGGCTGGGACCATCCGCCCACCTCCTGCGTCGTGCTGCTGCGCCCCAGCTCCTACAAGTCCACCATGATCCAGATGGTCGGGCGCGGCCTGCGCACCGTCGATCCCGAGGAACACCCCGGCATCGTCAAGATCGACTGCGTCGTGCTGGATTTCGGGACGTCGAGCCTGATCCACGGCACGCTGGAGCAGGACGTCGATCTCGACGGCAAGACCGAGGCTGGTGAAGCCCCGACGAAATCCTGCCCCGGCTGCGGCGCTGAAATCCCGCTGGCAGCAACCGAATGCCCGCTCTGTGGCGAGGTTTTCCCGCGGGAGGATGAAGACGGCGGCGAAGGTGGCGGCACGGCCCCGCTCTCGGGTTTCATCATGACAGAGATCGACCTGCTGAAGCGGTCCAGCTTCGCATGGGTCGACCTCTTCGGCACCGATGATGCGATGATGGCCACCGGCTTCACGGCCTGGGTCGGCATCTTCTGGCTCGATGGGGTCTGGTATGCCGTGGGCGGCGGCAAGAGCGAGCGCCCGCATTTGCTGGGTGTTGGCGAACGCACCGTCTGCCTCGCGCAGGCCGACGACTGGCTGAACACCCATGAAACCGACGAAAGCGCCTTCAAGACCCGTTCCTGGTTGCGCCAGCCGCCGACCGAAAAGCAGCTGCAATACTTGGCCCCCGAGTGCCGCCATGACTTCGGCCTGACGCGCTATCGCGCCTCGGCGCTGATGACCTTCGGCTTCAACAAGCGCGCCATCCGCCAGTTGATCGAGAGCTCAGCCAGCCCCGAACGGAGGGCGGCATGACCCATGACATCCGTCACCATCATTACGGCCGAGGACCAGCGGCGGCTATGGCATCCGCGTGGAACACTCTGTGCTGTCTGCCGGCAACCCAGCCATGGCTTTGGCTGGTTCGATCCGCACCGGTCGAAGCGGCCCCGGCCATCGGTCTGGTTCTGCTCGATGTCCTGCCAAGGCTACTGGACGCGTTTGGCGCGGGAGCGTGTGGCCATGGTTGACCTGACCGATGAAGAGCGCGCGGCCATCGCCGCCACCATGAAGCGCGTCGCCTTGCTGATGGACGAGATCGGCTGGGCCACCCCGCTGGCCGGTCTGACCGAGGCGCAGGTGCGTGCCCTGATCGAAGAGGCTGTCGAAGGGTTCCGCGAGGCCATGTCCGACATCGCCAAAGCCAATGCGCCGGAGGTGCCGTTTTGACCCTCGATTACAATTCTCGCCCCAGCTTCGCCGACCGGGTCAACGCCGCCGTCGATCGCGCCCTGACTGGCGATCAGGCGACCCGCACGCCCCGCGACTATCTTGGCGGGTCACGCCTTGGCCATTCCTGCGAGCGCGCCCTTCAGTTTGAATTCACGGCAACGCCGAAGGACGAGGGCCAGGACTTCAGCGGACAGTCCCTGCGCATCTTTGCCATCGGACACGCGCTTGAAGATCTGGCGGTCGCCTGGCTGCGTGGCGCGGGCTTCGACCTCTACACCCGGAAGGGCAACCGGCCCGATGGTGGCCAATTCGGCTTTTCCGTCGCGGGCGGGCGCATCCGGGGCCATGTCGACGGCATCATTGCCGCCGGGCCTGAAGGCTTCGGCCTCGCCGTCCCCGCGCTCTGGGAATGCAAGACCATGAACGCGAAGAACTGGCGGGCCTGCGTCAAGGACGGCGTGACAAAATCGAAGCCCGTCTACGCCGCGCAGATCGCGGTCTATCAGGCCTACATGGAAGCCAGCGTGCCCGGCATCAGCGCCGCGCAGGCAGTGTTCACGGCCATCAACAAAGACACGGCCGAGATGCACCATGAGCTGGTGCCGTTCGACGCCGATCTTGCGCAGCGCATGTCGGATCGCGGGGTGCGGATCCTCCAGGCGACCGATGCGGGCGAGTTGCTCCCGCGCATTGCCGCCAGCGCCGATTTCTTCGAATGCCGCTTCTGCCCATGGGCCGCTCGCTGCTGGAGGCCGGAGCGGTGAGCGAGGACAGCATCCTGCACTTCAACCCTTGGATGGATTTCAACGACGGTCCTCCGGCCGAGAACCCCTTTGGCTGCGATCCGGACCCCGACCAGATTGCCATCTTTCTCGATGTCGTCTTCAGTTGGTGCGAAGGGCTGATCCCGCTGCGCGGCTTCGTCGACAAGGGTCAGGGCCGGGACGGCAAACCCCACAACATCTGGATCGGGGCTGATGGCACCGCCTGTGAAAAGTTGGCTACCTTCGCCGCGTGGGCCAACCGTGAAGGCGCTGCGGTCTATGTCATCCCCGGCACGGTCGCCGAACAGGGTCAGGCCCGCGCCGCCGATGTGCTGCAGATGCAGGCCCTCGTGGTCGATCTCGATGCGGGCGACATCCCGGCCAAGCTGGATCACATCGTCAGCCACCTTGGGACGCCGACCCTGATCGTGGAAAGTGGCGGCCGCACGCCCGAGGGTGCTGCCAAGCTGCATGTCTGGTGGAAACTGACCGAACCCGCCGCGGGCGAGGATCTGGCCACCCTGTGCCGCCTGCGGGGCGACATTGCCGTCAAGGTCGGCGGTGACACCCATTTCCGATCAGCACACCAGCCGATCCGTGTGGCCGGGACGGTCTATCACAAGCACGGCCATCAGCGGCTGGTGCAAATCCGCGACCACAACCCGGTCGAAGTCGATCTGGCGGATTTCGCCGAACGGGTGGCCGACATGCCGCCGCTGCCCGGCGTTGGCATGGCCAGCACGCCGCTGTCGGTCGCAAAGCCCGGCGTCGACGCCGTCCTGACCACTCCGGTTCGCGAGGGCGCAGTGGATGACTGGTCGCGATTTCAGGGGGCGAGCGCCGCCATCGGGCATTACATCCGCCTCGTGCACGACGGCCGCATTGACCCCGCTGAGGGCTGGGAAGCGATCTGCGGCTACAACGCTGCCATGCTGCGCCCCGAATGGCCGCTTGATCGGCTGCGGGCCGAGGCCGAGCGGCTGTGGGCCTTGCATGTCAAGCGCAACGGCCCGCCGCTCATTCGTGCTGCCCGCTCCAGCGCACCTGCCAGCCCGCTGCCGACCTTCAGTCTCGGTGCGCTGCTCGATGATCGCAGCCCGATGCCCGATGACATCATCGCGCCGCGTGTCCTGACGCCGGGCGGACTGCTGGTGCTCGGCGGCGCGCCGAAGGTCGGCAAGAGCGATTTCCTGATCTCCTGGCTCGTCCACATGGCAGCAGGCGTGCCGTTCCTCGGCTTCACGCCGCCCCGGGCGCTGCGCGTGTTCTATCTGCAGGCGGAAATCCAGTATCACTACCTGCGCGAACGGATGCAGCAGATCAGCCTGTCACCCGGGGTGATCGCCGCCGCGCGCGACACCTTCATCGCCACCCCAAAACTGAAGCTGCTGCTGGATGCCGACGGGGTCACCCGCATCGTCGAGGCCATCCGGGCCGCATTCCTCGATGCACCGCCCGACATCATCGTCATCGATCCGATCCGCAACCTCTTTGATGGCGGCCCGGATGGCGGCGGCGAAAACGACAACACCGCCATGATGTTCTTCCTGAAGGACCGGGTCGAGGTGCTGCGCGAAGTGGTCAATCCGGACGCGGGCGTCATCCTCGCCCACCACACCCGCAAGGCGGCCAAGCATCAGGTCAAGGACGATCCCTTCCTCGCCCTCTCCGGCGCCAGCGCGCTTCGCGGCTTCTACACCTCGGGTCTTCTCATGCACCGGCCCGACGAGGACAGCACCCAGCGCCGCCTGGAAATCGAGTTGCGCAACGGCCCCGCACTGCCGGGCAAGCTGATCGACAAGGTGGCGGGTCGCTGGGTCGAACTGAACCCGATGAACGAGCGGCTGGTGCGCAAGGAGGTCGGGGCCAAGTTTGACGCCGAACGGCTGCGCAAGCACGATGTCATTCTGGGCATGTTGTTAGATGAGGCGGCGGGCGAGCGCCTCTACACCGCCATGCAGTTTGCCGAGACCTTCGAGAACCGGGGTGGTCTGGGCAGCAAGCATACGATCCGCGAACGCCTCTCCGTGCTTGCCACCAAGGGCTTCGTGAAGTTCCTGCGGGATCCTTCCGAGTTCGGTTTTCCCGTCACCCGCTCCCGGTTCGGCTACCTCTGCGTGGAAGGCATGCAGTTCGGTTTGCCTGTGGACGAAGTCGATCCGACCACCGGCGAGGTCACGACGGCCGCCCGTCCGGTCCTGCCCAGCCACTTCAAATGCCCCCAGTCCGGGCTCAGCCTTCAGGTCGAAAACCCCGCTGTCTGGGTCTACCAGGACGGCCCCGAGGACGACCTAACTCATATGAGTGAGGCCTGACTCATATGACAGCGCCAACTGTGCACTCAATGAAATCAACGGGTTACGCGCAAATAAGAGTTAGGTCCCTAACTCATGCCCGAGGACTTCGTGAAGTCTTATTCTATAATGAAATCAGCAGGTTGGTAACCTCGGAACAGTTGGGTGCTGAACCCCCATACTACGTATGGGATGGCCCCACCCCAGGGTGGGCCACTCATCCCATGCGTAAGGGCCTGGCGCGCGGGCCGCCCTGACAGGTCTCCCCATCCCCGATCCGACGACGGCGGCCCCGTACCGCCAAGCACATGACCGCCGTCGTCTTCCACCCGACCAGCCCCCCACGACAGGAGAGCCATCATGGCTGCGACGACTCTGATCCCCAAATCCGACAGCGCAAGGTTTGAATTGCTGCCCGTCACCAGTTCAAGCCAGCGCTGCATCCTTGCCCTCGATCTCGGCACCACGACCGGCTGGGCCCTGCGCGGCCACGACGGTCTGATTACCAGCGGCACGGCCAGCTTCCGCCCCGGCCGCTTCGACGGCGGCGGCATGCGCTACCTGCGGTTCACCAATTGGCTGGGCGAACTGGACCGTCTGTCCGGTCCCATCGCCGCCATCTGGTTCGAGGAAGTGCGCCGTCATGCGGGCACTGACGCGAGCCACATCTACGGCGGGCTGATGGCCACGCTGACCGCATGGGCCGAACTGCGGGGCGTGCCTTACGAGGGCGTACCGGTCGGGACGATCAAGCGCCACGCCACCGGCAAGGGCAATGCCGACAAGGACGCGATGATCGCCGCTGCTAAGGCCCGTGGCTTCAGCCCTGCGGACGACAACGAGGCTGATGCCATCGCGCTCTTGTTGTGGGCCATCGCAACGAACGGGGGTGTCGCATGAGGTGGCATCCCCACGGTTACGGCGGTCAGCGCCGCGATCCTGAGCAGGTCAAGCGCGAGGGCTGGCACGAACAGGGCGTGCTGGCGGTGTCGGCCGACGATCAGCGTCTGACATGGCCGGAGCGTGAACTGGTCCGCCAACTTGGCGAGAAGCTTTACGGGCGACGCCCGATGGGAAAGGAGGTTCGGCATGGCTGACCGCATCTGGACGGCCGAGTGCGTGGCCGATCATTTCGAGGAAGCGTTTCGCACCCTGCGCAAGCTGCCGCCCGTGAGGGCGCAGGGGTTCTTCAACGCCTGGCCGCAGATCGTCCGCACCAGCCGCGAGATCGCGGCGATGGAACCCGAACCCATGCGGGTCTGGCCATCGGCCGCTGCCATCACGCGTCTGGAGCAGACCTCGGACTGGGTATTGTGGATCGAGGAGGCCGAGCGCAAGCTGGTCTGGTCGCGCGCGGCCCGCGTGCCGTGGAAGCAGATCAGTGGGGAGCTGGGTTGCGACCGCACCACCGCGTGGCGGCGCTGGCAGTTGGCGCTGACCAAGATCGCGGCGCGACTGAATGCGTGAGCGACTCCAATGTGTTGCAACACTTTTTCCTTCGACATCTGCAACATGTTTGTGCTATTCCGAAGGCAAGATGGGGAGAGTGCGCCGAAGGGTTCGCTCTCCCCTTTGCTTTTGGGCGGATGCCGCTGGATTTCGGGTTGGCTTCCGGGGTCCGGGAAGGGTCCAACCGGGGTCCATCCCGCTAACCCACTGATTTCTGGTTCCTTCCTGGCAACATTCGTATGCTGGCGGGCGAAGCGCGGCACATCGCTAGCGACAGGGCCGGATTTTTGGGAAGCCAGCTGGAAGCCACCGCTGCCTGAACCCGCCTGAAACACCGCAAAATCAAACCCTTGAAGCTGGACACCCCCGGTGGCCGCTGGACTCCGCTTGGACTCCAGTCTGGACTCCGGAGTCCGGAAGCCAGGGGTATCCACCCGGCCCATGCTGCAAATAGCCGACAGGAACCCGCATGACCTTCGCGCCCGATGCGATCAACGCGCCAGCGATGGTCCCGGCATCGGATCGGCTTTCGGTGGCGAGAAGCGGCAGTGTCCCGGGTGGTGGTGTAGGAGGCCGCGCGCGGAGCCTTCGGCGTAGCGCAGC
>NZ_JBHMQU010000050.1:0-7704 GCF_042435015.1 Paracoccus panacisoli
CCTGATCAGGCCCTGACCTCTCCGAAGGTCGGCGCTCCTACACCACGGCGTGGGACACTATCCTGCTGCCGCGATGACCGCCCGGATGCGACTGCCGGACATCGAGGAGAAGGACAAACCCAAGCGCCGCCCGATCCCGGATCATATCCCACGGATGGAGGTCGAACTCGGCCCCGGTGCCGAGGCTTGCGCCGATTGCGGCGGCCGTCTGCGCCGGATCGGGGAGGATGTCACCGAGGAGTTGGAGTATGTTCCCAGCCGGTTTATCGTGAACCGGATCGTCCGGCCGCACCTGACCTGCACCTGCTGCGAACGGTTCGTCCAGGCCCCGCTGCCCTCTCGCCCCATCGAGCGTGGCCGCCCGGGGCCGGGTCTGCTGGCCCATGTGCTGGTCAGCAAGTATGCAGATCACTTGCCGCTCTATCGCCAGAGCCAGATCTTCGATCGTGAGGGGCTCGATCTGGATCGCTCGACGCTGGCCGACTGGGTCGGCAAATCCACTGCCTTGCTTGAACCCCTCGCTGACGCCATCGGTCGCCATGTCCTGTCGGCCGAGGCGATCTTCGCCGACGACACGCCGGTCAGCATGCTCGCCCCGGGCACCGGCAAGACCCGCACCGCCCGGCTCTGGACTTATGCCCGTGACGAACGCCCTTGGGGCGGCTCCGCGCCGCCCGCTGCCTGGTATCGCTTCTCGGGCGACCGCAAAGGCCAGCACCCCAAGGATCACCTCGCCCGCTATCGCGGCTGGATGCACGCCGACGGCTATGCCGGGTTTGAAGACCTCTACCGCTCAGGCGCCATCCGCGAGGTCGCCTGCATGGCCCATGTCCGGCGCAAGTTCGTCGACATCCACCGATCCCAGGGCTCTCCGATAGCCCAAGAGGCCATAACTCGGATCGCCCGGCTCTATGCCGTGGAGAAGGAGGCCCGTGGCTCTCCGCCTGATCGCCGTGCCGAACTGCGACAGGCCCATGCCGCCCCCGTCTTCGACGAGCTGGAGGCGTGGCTGGCGATGCAACTCACCACAATCTCAGGCAAATCCCCGCTAGCCGCCGCCATCCGCTACGCCCTGACCCGCATGCAGCGTCTGCGCCCCTACCTCGACCACGGCATTCTCGAACTCGACAACAACGCCGCCGAACGCGGCATGCGCGCCGTTGCCCTCGGCCGCAAGAACTACCTCTTCGTCGGCTCGGAAGCAGGCGGAAAAGCCGCCGCCATCGCCTACACCCTCACCGAGACAGCCAAGCTCAACGCCGTCGATCCACTCGCCTGGCTCGCTGATACCCTGGCCCGCATCCCCGACTACAAGATCACAAAGGTCGACGACCTGCTGCCATGGCGATGGAACGGGTAGCGGTCAGGCCGGACGCTTACACTCAGGCAGCAGCGTATCCACTCGCAGAAGTCGGTCGCCATACCGCCGAAGCATATGGCGACGTCAAGGCGCGCCTCGCTGACCATTACCTCGACCTGTCCCGTCGCACTCCTCGATGGCTGGAGAACTGGCCAGATCGGGTCTCAGGTCAGATGCTCCAAGTCGATGAGAACGACCTCTGGATCGTTGCCCAAGCTGTAGAGCGTGATTATCTTCTGGTGACGAGCGATCAGCGACTTGCGGATCGCTTCGTCCCAGCGATTGCCGAACTCCGTTTGTCGGTCGTTTGATCTTAAGAAATGGCCGCTCACTGAAGTGTTACTATGATGCCTGTCGGATCATCCGAAGACAGGGTGGGCCTGGGGGCAGGAGGTATCTCCACGTCCATCGATTCTGCCCGCGCTTCGGCCTGAACACCCAGCCTGCGACAAAGGGTGAGCTACTCCCCATCGGTTGGACAGTTTCCGCGATGATTTGAGCTACGTTCTGCCCCTGCTTGTCGGTTTCGATCTGGTTGAAGTACATCACGGCGGGCGGCTGTCCGCCATGGGCGGCGTGAGTCCGCTGGTGATTGTAGAAGGTGATCCACCGGCCAACGCCGGCCTTGGCCTGCGAGCCGGTCTCCCAGGCGTGCAGATAGACGCACTCATGTTTCAGGGACCGCCAGAGGCGTTCGATGAAGATGTTGTCGAGGCAGCGCTCTTTCCCGTCCATCGAGCTCCGGGTGCCGATCCGTTCAGCCGGTCGGTCCAGGCGAAGGACGTGAACTGCGAGCCTTGGTCGGTCTCGGGTGGACCGAAGCGGTGGACTTGTAGCGATAAGCCGGTCGGCGGGTTCTCTACCGGCCGGCCCATTCCTTCCGCTCAGCCGCCTAGGAAGCTGCTTTGCGGCATTGCCCATAACCGCCGTTCAGAAGTTGCTGCAGCAAAACGGGGGCAGCTGTGGTAGCGATGCCCTCAAGCCAGCTTGCCGCGCGCGGAGAGGAGCTTGTCGAACATCTCTTCAAGCGCCGTGCCAGGCTCCAGCGATTCCGAAACGATAGGATGGATACCACGGCTGGCCAATACTCGTTCGCGAACAGGGTCGGGCCGCAGCAGAAATATGAAGTACGGAGGCCGTTGCGCCACGAAGCCGGCATTCTCCCACATTTTATGGAGCCGGTATAGTAGCAGGCGCATATTGAGATCGTTCAGGCTGTAGCCGACGAAGAGTACGCTGCGGCTTAAGACATCAGCTCGAAACTTGATATCGAGTGGAGCTTCGAACTGCAGCCGCTCAAAGTAATCGGATTCTGTGACCACCAGCGACTCGTCATCGTCAAAATCTCCGTGGAACTTGACGATCTGTGTAGCGTCGGAAAGTGCGTTGGCAATGTCGAGCACCGACTTGATCTTGGTGAAGGGTTTCTTCTTGAGTTGATGTATGCGCTCGAGGTTGCGATCGTAGTTGGTGGTATAGATTAAGGGAAAGTCGAGCTCGACTATTTGCTCGTGCACGCGCGACTGCAACAGGCGATCGTCGGGAACGTGCCAACTGCGGTCCATCCAGCTACGGAGTTCGCCGATGCTATTGCGTTCCAGCTTATAGAACTCGGCAATTTGCAGATGGTCGGCACCATCTGGAACAAGAACTTCGGGATCGTAGCCGAGTTCAGTGGCCATGTGACCAATTAGGCTAGACCAGCTCGGAAGACCCAAGGGAACCGACAGCCCAGCCCCTGCGAATAACACGACCTTCTTTCTCGTTACCAAATCAGCGAGCTGTTCAATCATGGCGGCTACTCGCGAGGTGAGCGGCGAAAGCGTCGAGCGCTCTTTTTCTCATAGAAATCTCGTTCTTCTTCTCGCCCATCTCTGCAAATGTCTGCTTATGTCCATCGGGAATGAAGACGCAATCCCACTGGAAATGGTCGTCGCCGCGTGGCTCAGATGCGATGGTGCCGTCGATTGCGCCTTCAAAATGGAATACTTGTTGCCCGTTGCAATACCCGATCTGGGTTTTGGCTGTGACCAATCCGCCCCCGAACAAGCGTGCGACACGTTCCTTTTGCAGCGTGTCCCAGAATACCTGCGTGAGGCCTCCTGGAAAGCCATTCAGCTCCTTCAGGAACAGGCAAGTCTGTTCTACGAAAACTGGGTGCCCCAGTAAGTGAAAGGCCCGAAGCGTCTTATTTCGCACGATGGCCCGCACATCGTCCGACTGAAGCTCGTCGATCGGCAGATGTACGGGAACGAGGTCGACGCCCACGGATTTTAGTATGGTGGACGCCTCGGCAATCTTGTGTTCGTTCTTAGAAAGAAATCTGACGCGCATGTCCGACCCCGAGCGCATTCGCGCTTACAACCGTTTGCCACTGTTACATATTCGAGAAGAGAGTGTCGATGATAGATCTACATGTGCACCTTCGCGGCACCATCACCCCGCCGATGGCCCGTCGACTTGCCGAAAGGAACTCGATGAACCTCGACGCCACAATGTGGACGTCGAAAGGATATGGGTGGCACGACTTCACCTCCTTTCTACGCGCATATGACCATGTCGCGTCGGTCATCGTAACCGCGCACGACCTCGAAGAAGTTGCCTACGACTATCTTTCCCGATCTGCACAGCTGGGCACGACCTACGTCGAGTTCATGCTTTCGCCGCCAGACTTGATGCGTGTCGGTGTCGCCTTCGACGACCAACTCGCCGCTCTGTCCGCCGCACGTGATCGCGCACTCGAGTCACATGGCATCGACTGCCGAATGATCGCCACCGGGGTTCGGCATTTGGGGCCCGAAGCAGTCATGGAGGCAGCGAGAATAGCGGTTGGTCGTCGACAGGACATACTCGTTGGCTTTGGCCTGACCGGCGACGAACGGATGTTCTCACCGAGCGATTTCAAGGAAGCCTTCCGCATCGCTCGATCCGAGGGCCTGCGCGCGACGGCCCATGCTGGTGAGCACCTCGGACCTGATACGATCATTGAAGCGATCGAAGTGCTTGGTCTGGAACGCGTTGGTCATGGCATCCGAGCGGTTGAGTCTGAAGGTGTCTTGCGCCAACTCGCCTCGGCCAAAATGCCGCTCGAGGTCTGTCTGTCGAGCAACCTTGCCCTAAATCTCTGTTCCTCTATCGGAGCGCATCCTGCTGGCCCACTTGCCGATGCAGGATGCGTAATTGTGCTCGGAACAGACGACCCTTCTTTTTTTTCGACCGACATCGAGACGGAATACAGGCTGGCGGCTCATCTTGGGTTGTCGGCAGCCGACATAACCGCACAGGCAAATGCGGCCTCTTTCCGTTCAACTTGATCGCCCTAGGATCAAGATAAAATAGACGCGCGCATCACCGAAATTTGCTTCGTTTTGGGAGGTTGCGCCGTTCTCTAGCTGCTTTCCCCACGTTCGTTTCTTGCCACGCCCGTTTTACCGCTTGCTTCACAAGTGACCGCTTTCCAGATGTCGTAACAGTGGCCATGCCGCAACTCCACTGTCGGCCTTCCGCCCTTTACAACCCTTCGCCCGTCTCGATCTTGGTCGCCCGTTCGCCGCCCCGCGGCAACCAGACGGCTGCCAACTGACACCCCCGAGGAGGCTTAGCCTGCCCCGGCTCGCACCAGCAGGATCCGCCTCCGCCGGAAACCGGCGGCGCGCATCTCCTCGATCCGGTGCCGGTGGTGAAATGCGTCAGCGGGGCGACATAACGGTGGTTAGGCGAAGGAGCGCTTGGACACAGGCGAGGCGCCTTTACATCGTCGCGGACGGGCCCGTGTCGGTTTCGACTCTGTGCTCCTCCACCATCGCCTCGACGCCCTCCCTGATCCCGGTGAAGAACCTTGCCATCACCGGGTCCCTGATTTCTCCGGTAACCGTGTCGCGGACGGCGTCCATCTGCCGGTCGAGCAGTTCGAGGTGTGCCGCTGCCGTCTCCCGGAAGATCTGCTGCAACTCAATGCCGCGGAGATACCGATCACGGGCTTCTTCGGCCTCAAGCCTTGCTTGGGCCGCGGCCTCCTCATCTCGCCGCACACGGCGCAGCTTGCCGCTGATCGACATCACGACCCTCCCGAGGCGCGCCGCAAGCTGCCGGAGCGGGCGCGGAGCGACGTCGAACAGACCCGGCGTTGAGCCGACAGGAGCGCCGGCCTTGTCAACGCGGAGGGTGCCGGCCTCAGCCTCGGCGGCGATCCGCTCCAGCGTCCGGAATGCGTGGCTGAACTTTGCGTCGGCGGTGGTGATGATGGTCCCTGCCTGCTCCTTCGCCGCGACGGTGATCCTGTCGGCCTCGACGCGCGCAGTGTTGGTAATCACCATGGCGGCCGCGCGCGCGGCCTTCTCAGCTTCTGCCACGCTCTCCCGTGCCAGCCGTGCCGCCTCGGCACGCGCCGTTGCCTCGGCCGCCTTGGCGGCCTCCATTGCGGCGACGGCCTCGGCTCTGGCGGCCTTCTGCTCCTGCAACGCCAAGGCCTCCGCCCTAGCATTGCGCAGCATGTCCGAGCGCCGTTTTCGCAGGGTGGCAAGATCAGCCTCGTGCGATGCCCTGGCAGCCTCCATGCGGGAGACGGCCTCGGCCAGCGCGGCCTGACTGGTCTGCAGTTCGGCGTTTCGGCCCGCAAGGCGCTTGGCATAGGTCTTGATCCGCTTGGCGACCTTGGCCTTGCGGGCTGCATCCGCGCCGGCCTTGTCCAGGTCCGCCTGGGCCTTGGCGAGGTATCCGTCCATCTCGGCCACGCGCGCCGTCGCGTCATCGACCGCGGATCGGGCGGCGCTGACCTGCGGCTCGAGCGTCGCGAGCTTGTCCCTTGCGATGGCGACGCGGGCCTCGAGGGCCGCTGCGTCGCCTTCGAGGCGCTGCACAATGTCGCGGCCCGCCGCCACCTCTGCCGCGGCCTCGGCCAGGTCATGGGGCAGGTCATGGTGCAACTGCTTCACGCTCCGGTGGAGGACCTCGCGAAACTCGGCGCCCTTGGCCAGGCGCTCGCCATAACGGCGGCCACGCTCGATGCCGGGGCAGTGCCGGCTCATGATCTCGGCGGTCAGGTCCTGAAGCTCCGAGAAGATGCCGGGCCGCGTGCTCTGCGAAAGGGGATGGCCGTCATGAGTATAGCCGACCAGCTCGAAATGGGCGTGGATCGTGGTCTCGTCGAGATGCACGGTCAGGCCGGACACCGAGGTGTTCAGTCGATCCGCCGTAGCCTGCACGAGGTCGCGAAACGCGGCATCCTGCTGGTCGGGCGAAAGGCGGTCGAACATCACCACCGCCTCGGACCCGAAGGTGAGGATGCCGGTCATGGCGATCGAGACGGTGCGGGACATCGCCCGCTCGGTCTGGCGTTGTGAGCGCCGTTCCTTGCAGATATCCCGAACCTCGCAGACGCGGGGGTAGGGGATCAGCACCCGGTTCAGGTCGAGCCTCTCAGGATCGACATACCCGGGCAGCTTGCCCTTCCGCAGATCATGGCCGCGCTGGTAATACAACCGCGAGGCATTGCGCGTCTCGAGGCGGATGGAGGCGGCGCGGGGGTTTGACCTGCGGGGATCGTTCGCGGGCACGAAGCTGTGGGTCATCAGCATGGGATTGCCTCTTTGGTGGAACCTACTAGCATCAGGCCCCCGTCACGCTGCGCGCGACCGGGTCCTGATGCTCTCCGGCGAAGAGGGGAGCCGGGCCTGGCGGCCCTTCTCCCCTCTTTCGAAACACCCCAGAGACGGCAGCCCCGGGGGCTGCCGACACAGGCCGCCGGAACGGCAGACAGGGGAGAGGCTTGGCATCTGGAACGGGTCTGCGCGTGATCCCTGCCGGCCGGGCGGGCCGGGCACACCGCCAGGGCGGCGGCGGGGGATCGCGGGATACGAGGACTGTTCATCCCCGATTCGATAGCGGCGCGGACTGAAAGTCCAAAGCACCATCGCCAAAAAATTTGGGATCGTGCGTCCGGCGACGATAATCCCTCGTTCCCGTAAGACCCTTATGTCGGCGGAGCGAGCTTCCAGACGTGATTGGCTACCGTGTTTCCCCGATCACCCCGCCCTTTTGCCTTCTCTCTCCCCTCCACCCTGCCTCCGGATCCATCTCGCCTTATCTCAGCGCTCCCTCCGTCCCTGTTCCTTTCCCTTCATTCATCCCTCTCCACCCCGGCCGGCGTGAGCCGACCGGGGCCCGAGGATCCTGCGTCTCCGGCCGCCATCCGCGGTCGGGATTGCGCAGGATCCTCAACCCTTGCCGGAAGGATCGCCCGTCTCCTTCAGTTCACCCTTGGCCGCATAGTGATCTCCTCGGGATAGTGTCCCACGCCGTGGTGTAGGAGCGCCGACCTTCGGAGAGGTCAGGGCCTGATCAGG
>NZ_JBHMQU010000051.1:0-37463 GCF_042435015.1 Paracoccus panacisoli
CTTTCGGGTTGGGGTCTCACGTCGGGTCAGCGGCGGGGGCGGGCGCGGCAGGGGCGGCCTGCGCGAGTGCCGCGCCCGAGAGGGTGCAGCCGAGCAGGGCGGCCAGCGCGGTGGACCGCAGGGCGCGGGCGGCGCTGGAAAGGGCGTGAAGGGCGGTCATGGGCCGGTCTCCTCAAGCAAATCGGGCCACAGGGGGCGCGGGAATGGGCCGGCGCGTTACGCACCGGGCGGGGCGTCTTCGGCCCGAACCCCCGGCCGCCGATCGGGTTCCCCCCTGCCCGGCGCCTCCCCTGCCCCCACGCGCGCGCCACGACGGCGGTTGCATCCGCGCGGCGCCTCTGTATAAGGCCCCATCCTTCCGCAATTTGCGAAACCGGCGCAGCCTCTCGTGGCGGGGCGCGGAAGGCATCACCCGCCTATGAAGCGCGCCCGAGACGAAAAGGGATTGCCATGCCGCTTTACGAGCATGTGCTGATCGCCCGCCAGGACCTGTCGAACGCGCAGGCCGAAGGGCTGGTCGAACATTTCTCGACGGTGCTCGCCGACAACGGCGGGACGGTCAAGGATAGCGAATACTGGGGTGTCCGCACCCTCGCCTACAAGATCAACAAGAACCGCAAGGGCCACTACGCCTTCCTGCGCACCGACGCCCCCTCGGCCGCCGTGCAGGAGATGGAGCGTCTGGCCCGCCTGCATGACGACGTGATGCGCGTCCTGACCGTCCGCGTGGACGAGCACAAGGACGGCCCGTCGGTGCAGATGCAGCGCCGTGACGAGCGCGAAGGCCGCGACCGCCGCGACGACCGCGGCCCGCGCCGGGACGACCGGGGTGAGCGCGGTGACCGGGGCGACCGCGGGGATCGCGGCGACCGGGGTGATCGCGGCGACCGTGGCGACCGGGGTGGCGAGCGCACCGAGCGCGCGCCCCGCGACGACCGCAACTGAGGCTTGAGGAGCGACCACAATGGCGACCAAACCGTTTTTCCGCCGCCGGAAAGTCTGCCCCTTCTCGGGCGAGAACGCGCCGGCCATCGACTACAAGGACACCCGTCTGCTGCAGCGCTACATCAGCGAACGCGGCAAGATCGTGCCCTCGCGCATCACCGCCGTCTCGGCCAAGAAGCAGCGTGAGCTGGCCCGCGCCATCAAGCGCGCCCGCTTCCTCGCCCTGCTTCCCTATGCCGTGAAGTGAGGATCTGACCCATGCAAGTCATTCTTCTGGAACGCGTGGCCAAGCTCGGCCAGATGGGCGAGGTGGTGAAGGTCAAGGAGGGCTTCGCCCGCAACTTCCTTCTGCCGCAGGGCAAGGCGATGCGTGCGTCCGAGGCCAACATCGCCGCCTTCGAGGCGAAGAAGGCCGACCTCGCCCAGCGCAACGACGAGACGCGCGCCGAGGCGCAGCAGATCGCCGAATCGCTGGACGGCAAGTCCTTCGTCATCATCCGCTCGGCGTCCGACGCCGGCGCGCTGTATGGCTCGGTGACCCCGCGCGACGTGGCTGATGCCGCCGCCGCCGAAGGCTTCCGGGTCGAGCGTCGCCAGGTCGTGCTGACCGGTCCGATCAAGGATCTGGGCCTGCACACCGTCCGCGTGCACCTGCACCCCGAGGTCGATGCCGAGGTGACCGTCAACGTCGCCCGCTCGCCCGAAGAGGCCGAGCTGCAGGCGTCCGGCAAGTCGATCCAGGATCGCGCCGCCGAAGAGGACGCCGCCGCCGAGTTCGAGATCGCCGAGCTGTTCGACGATCTGGGCGCTGCCGGCCGCGACGAGGACGAGGCGCCGCGCGCCGACCAGGCCTGATCCGGCCCCGCCGCCCCCGCACGGGGACCGGCGACACCTGATACGAAAGACCGCGCCCCGGCGCGGTCTTTTTCGTTACGGCATGGGGGATTGCGGGGCACGGGCTGGAACGATCCGCGGCTCGGCCGTGTTGGACAGGCAAAACAACGCCGCCCGCCGCGCGCCCCTCGCGCGGCCCCCAGCAAGGAAGAACCGATGGCCAAGCACCCCGGCGCCGGGCAGATGCCCCAGAACAGCTTCATCCCCGAGGACCGCGGCCTCGGCCGGCGGGTGGACCGGCGGCAGGAAAGCTACGCCCCCTCGCCCTATGCCGCGCAGCGGGTGCTGCCGCATGGCGATGTCTCGCCCGAGGGCGACCGCGCCTGGCCCGAGCCGTCGCTGACCTCGCGCGTGCTGGT
The DNA here is from genome assembly GCF_042435015.1 of Paracoccus panacisoli. NCBI lineage: Bacteria > Pseudomonadati > Pseudomonadota > Alphaproteobacteria > Rhodobacterales > Paracoccaceae > Paracoccus > Paracoccus panacisoli. Next base: position 2,199 of record NZ_JBHMQU010000051.1, read on the forward strand.
GTATGGCGGCGCGGCCGTTGCCGCGGCCGCCGTCACCGCGGGTGCGGTGCTGGCGGTGCGCAAGGTCGCCGACATCGTGTCGGGCAACGACGAGGTGGACCGCGATGCCGACCGCGCAGCCGAGCGTGCGGCCGAGCGCGCGCGCAAGCAGGTCTATGACAGCAGCCGCGGCCGCAGCTCGGCCCCCGCCTTTGCCGCAATGCCCGAGCGTGAGCGCGAGGCGATGCGCGCCCGGGCCCGCAGCCAGGCCGCCGCGGACGACGCCCGCCGCCAGCGGATGCGTGACGAGGCGAAGCGCTCCGAGCGCCCGGCCCGCGCGCCCGAGCCCGGCCGCCGTCCCCCCCGCCCGTCGCAGGCGCCGCAGCGCAACCTGCTGGGCGAGATCGAGCACACCGCCCAGACCCTGACCCGCAACATCAACGGCATCGTGGGCGCGGTGACGATGGCGATGGCGGCCTTCCGCTCGGTCGCCAACCAGGCTGAGGGCGTCGTGCGCGAGTTCCACGGCACCGCCGACCAGATCCGCGGCTTCCTCGGCACCGCCGGCGCGGGACGCCCCGATGCCCCGCGGGCCGGCCGTCCCAGCGACCCGTTCCGCGCCACCCCACGGCGGGACGTGGTGGACCTGCGCGACGCCAATGACGCGCACCCGTCGGCCCCGGCCTCACCCCAGGGCGACGCGCCGCGGATGCACCGGCTCTGACCGCCGCCTGACGTTCCTCCCTCCCCGGCCGCGCCACACTGGCGCGGCCCTCGTTTCAGCCCGCGAGACCCGTATGACGCGACCGACCCCTTCCCGTGCCGTGCCTCAGGCGCCCCGCGCCCCGCTGCCGGGTGCCACCCCCGCGTCCGAACCGGATGTCTACGCGGCCCTCTTCGGCCCGCTGCCCGACGGGTGGCGGGAACGCAAGGGCCTGCCGCCCGAGCCCGGCGCCGCGCCCGCCAAGGCCGGCGCCCGCAAGGGCGGCCAGTCGGGCGCCGCGTCCGGGGACGCCCCCGCGCCCGAACGCCTGCCCGGCCCCGATTCCCCGTGGGAGCTGAGCCGCGAGAGCTGGATCGCGGTCCTGAAGCGCACGGCCACCGAGTTCAGCAAGGACCGCGTGACCTCGGTTTCGGGCGGCGTCACCTTCTTCGCGCTGCTCGCCCTCTTCCCCGCGATCACCGCGCTGGTGTCGATCTACGGCCGCATCGCCGACCCGGCGACCATCGCCGACAACCTGTCGCTCCTCGACCGCGTCCTGCCGCCCAGCGCCATCGAGCTGATCGCCGGGCAGGTCACAGCCATCGCCTCGGCGCCGAACACCGCGCTCTCGATCGCGGGGATCGTCTCGATCCTCGCCGCGCTCTGGTCCGCGAACGGCGGGATGAAAGCGCTGATCGACGCGCTGAACGTCGCCTGGTTCGAGACCGAGACCCGCGGCTTCATCCGCCTCAACCTCGTCTCGCTGGGGCTGACGCTCGGGGCCATCGTCGGCATCATGCTGATGCTGGCGGCCATCGCCATCCTGCCCGCGGTGCTCAACGTGATCTTCGCCGGCTCGGCGGCCGAGTCGATCCTGTCCTTCCTGCGCTGGCCGCTGATGGCGGTGCTGCTGATGTTCGGCCTCGCGGTGATCTACCGCTTCGGGCCGAGCAAGGAGGACCCCGAGTGGCAGTGGATCTCGCCCGGCGCGGTCTTTGCCACGCTGGGGCTGATCGTCGCGTCGGTGCTGTTCTCGTGGTACGCCTCGAACTTCGCCAACTACAACGAAACCTACGGCTCGCTGGGCGCCGCCATCGCCATGATGATGTGGCTGTGGATCGCCGCCATCGTGGTGATGACCGGGGCCGAGCTGAACTCGGAAGTCGAGCGGCAGCTCAAGATCGAGAACGGGTTGATCGACCCGGCCGAGGACAAGGCGGCCAAGGATCAGGCCAAGGTCCAGCAGGACAAGGCCAAGGCCGACACCTGATCGCTGGCCCCCCTGACGCAAAAGGCCGCCTCGTCCATGCGAGGCGGCCTTCTTCTTTCCTGCCCGAATATCCCGGGGTGCGGGGCAGAGCCCCGCGATCCCCGAGCCCGGCTCACGCCTCGTCGAGCGACTCGAGCGCCTTTTCCAGCTCTTCCTTGGTCACGCTCTTCTCGGTCACCTTGGCGCCCGAGATGATGTGATCCACCACCTTGTCCTCGAAGATCGGGGCGCGCAGCTGCTGCTGGGCGGCCTCGTTCTGCTGGATGAACTCGAAGAACTGCCGCTCCTGCCCGGGGAAGTTGCGGGCCTGGCGCATGACGGCCTGGGTCATCTCCTGGTCGGTCACGCCGATCTCGGCCTTCTGGCCCACGTCGGCAAGCAGCAGCCCGAGGCGCACCCGGCGCTCGGCCAGCTTCTTGTGCTCGTCGGTGGGCTCGATTGAGCCGTGGTTGTGGCCGTGCTCTTCGGGGTGCTCTTCGTGCCAGAGCTGGTGGGCGATCTGCGCCGCCTCGGCCTCGACGAGGCTCTCCGGCAGGTCGAAGCTCACCAGCTCGTCCAGCCGGTCGAGCAGCGCGCGCTTCATCAGCGCCCGGCTCGCGCCCTGGTACTCGGCGCCGAGGCGCTCGGTGATCTGGGTCTTGAGGTCGTCGAGGCTGTCGGCGCCGAACTTCTTGGCCATCTCGTCGTCGATCTCGGCCGCCTTGGGCGATTTGACGGCGTGGACCTTGGTCTCGAACACCGCGTCCTTGCCCTTGAGCGTCGGGTGTCCGTAGTCGTCGGGGAACTTGACGTTCACCTTGACGTCGTCACCGGCCTTGGCGCCGACGAGCTGGTCCTCGAAGCCCGGGATGAACGAGTTCGAGCCGAGCACCAGCGGGTAGCCCTCGGCGGTGCCGCCCTCGAACGCCTCGCCGTCGACCATGCCCTTGAAGTCGATGGTGACCTGGTCGCCCGACTGGGCGGCCTCGCCCTCGGCGCGGTCGTCGAAGGACTGGGCGTTCTTCGCCAGGTTCTCGAGCGCCTCGGTCACGGCGGATTCGTCGGGGGTGACGGTCAGCCGCTCGAGCTCGACCGACGAGAGGTCGGCCTCGGGGATCTCGGGCAGCAGCTCGTACGAGACATTGACGACGACGTCATCGCCCTCGGACCAGCCGGCGCCGTTCTCCATCTCGACCTGCGGCTGCATCGCCGGGCGGGCCTTGGTCTCTTCCATGTGGGCGCGCAGCGCGTCGTCGATCGACTTCTGCATCGCGTCGCCCATGACGCGGGGGCCATAGGTCTTCTTCAGCAGCGCCATCGGCACCTTGCCCTTGCGGAACCCCTTCATCTCGATCTGGGGCTGGGCCTCGGCCAACTGCCGGTCCACCTCGGCGGCCAGATCGGCCGCGGGAAGGGTGAAGCGGTAGCCGCGCTTGAGACCTTGGTTCAGGGTTTCGGTGACCTGCATGGTGCGTCCTTTGTTACCTCGTGGTGCGGGTGAAGGGACTTGAACCCCCACGCCTTGCGGCGCCAGAACCTAAATCTGGTGCGTCTGCCAGTTCCGCCACACCCGCAATGTCCGACCGGGGCACTGGCAGCACCCCGGAAATCCGGGGCGTTCTAGCAGGGGTGCGGCAGGGGTGCGAGGGGATTCTTGCGGCGCGGGGTGAAGTCGGCCGACCGGGGGCGCTGCCCCCGGACCCCCGGGATACTTGGGCAGGACAGAAGCTGGAACGGCCGGGTCAGAGCCCGAGGTCGCGGAAGACGCCGGGCAGCCGGTCGGGCAGGTCGTCGGCAATGAGGCCGGGGCCGAAGCGGCGCGCGGCCTGTGCGTGAAGGAAGGCGGCGGGCGCGGCGGCATAGAGCGGCGGCAGGCCGCGGGCGAGAAGCCCCGTGATGATGCCGGTCAGCACGTCGCCTGCCCCGGCGGTGGCGAGCCAGGGGACGTCGTAGGCCGAATGGATGCGCGCCTGCCCGTCCGGGGCGGCGATGACGGTGTCGGGGCCTTTCAGCAGGACCACGGCACCGCAGCGCGCCGCGGCCTCGCGGGCGGCGTCGAGCTTCGAGTAGAGGGGGCCGCGCTGGTCTGCGAGGGCGCGGTGATATTCGCCCAAGGCCTGCCGCTCGGCGGCGATGGCGTCGACCGGCGGGCCCTCTGCACCGCGCCGCTCGTCGTCGGCAACAGTCATGGTCCGGGGCGGGCGCGGTGCGGCCAGCCGCTCGGCCAGGTCGGGGAACAGGCGCGCGAACTCGCCCGCGTGCGGGGTCAGGACGCATCCCTCATGAAGTCCCTCGAGCCCTCGGGCCGCCAGCGCCGTCAGGGCATCGGCGTCCAGCACGCAGGGGCGTCTGGCAGCAAGCACGGGGTCGAGCATGGCGCCGGCCCGATCCACGCCGCAGCCGGGGCCGAGTGCCACCGCCGTAATGCGGCTGTCCGCGAGCAACGTGGCGAGCCCCTCCGCGTCGTCGACGCCCCGCCGCATCAGGGCGTCGGGCGGGCCGGAATGCTCGATCAACGCGGATTTCGGCGGCGTGAGCGTGACCAGCCCGGCGCCGGTGCGCAGGGCGGCGCGCGCGGTCAGGCGGGCGGCGCCGCCGTGGCCGAAGCCTCCGGCGACGATCAGGGCGTGGCCGTGGGTGAACTTGTGGCCGGCATGTTTCGCGAGCCAGGCCGCAGGGAAGCGCATCCGGTCCGCCCGCTCGTCCGCGACATCGAGGGCAGGCCAGACGGCGACGGTGCGCGGGGGTCGCGCTGCCCGGCCATTCCCACATCGCTCTCGCCACGGGCGCAGCCCGATATCCGCCACCACCAGCTCGCCGCAGACGTCGGGCCCCCGTTCCAGCAGGTGGCCGGGCTTGGGGCTGTCGAAGGCCACCGTCATCCGCGCATGCGGCTCGTCCCCGCCGGGCTGACGCGGTGCGCCGAGAAAGGCGCCGCTTTCGAGGCAGAGGCCCGAGGGGCAATCGACTGCGACCACCCGTTCGCGGAAAGAATGCCCGTCCCCGCCCGATCCGCCCATGTAAGCCAGCAATTCCGCTATCTCGCCTTGGGGCGCGCGGGTCAGCCCCGTCCCGAACATCGCATCCACATAGACGTCACAGTTGGGCCCGGCGCGAAAAACGCGGCAGCTCAGCGGCGCGATCTCGCCCATCTCGGCCCACCGCCGCTTCATCTCGGCCGCATCGGGTCCGGGGGTGTTGTCCATCCCCAGCACCCGCACCCGCCAGCCCGTCTGCGCCAGAAGCCGCGCCACCACATACCCGTCGCCGCCATTGTTGCCTGGGCCGCACAGCACCGTGACGCGGCCCGCCTTGGGCCAGCGCAGACGGATATGCCCAGCCACCGCAGCCCCAGCCCGCTCCATCAACTCAAGCCCGGTCACCGCGCCGCTGGCCATCGCCGCGGATTCGAGCGCGCGCATCTCGGCGGTGGTCAAGACTTCGGTCCCGCCGATCCAGCGACTGCTCAAATCTTGTGCACCCTGCCCGTTCACGCGGCGCTCCGTCCCGATTGCCGTCAGCGGTGCCGGAACTGTCCGGCCGCCGCATTGCCCGCGCCGATCAAACCCGCCACCTCATCCCCAACGCAACCCTCACCAAGGACGCCCGCGATGAAAAAGGTCGAAGCGATCATCAAGCCGTTCAAGCTGGACGACGTGAAGGAGGCGCTGCAGGACGCCGGGGTGCAGGGCATGACCGTCACCGAGATCAAGGGCTTCGGCCGCCAGAAGGGCCATACCGAGCTTTACCGCGGGGCTGAATACGTCGTCGACTTCCTGCCCAAGGTGAAGATCGAGATGGTGCTCGCCGACGACCTCGTCGACGCCGCCATCGAGGCCATCATCGGCGCCGCCCGCACCGACAAGATCGGCGACGGCAAGATCTTCGTCTCGCCCATCGAGCAGGCGATCCGCATCCGCACCGGCGAGACGGGCGAAGACGCGGTCTGAGCCGCCACTTCCCCCCTCGCCCCCACCACGACACTCACGAAACGCCAGGAGACATCATGGCCAAGACGGTCGCCGAGGTCCTTGACCTCATCCAGTCCGAGGAGGTCGCCTATGTCGACGTCCGCTTCACCGACCCCAAGGGCAAGCTGCAGCACGTCACACTGGACGTGGACCTGATCGACGAGGACTTCTTCGAGGAAGGTTTCATGTTCGACGGCTCGTCCATCGCCGGGTGGAAGTCGATCGACCAGTCCGACATGAAGCTGATGCCCGATCCGGCGTCGGCCTATCTGGACCCCTTCTACGCCGAAAAGACGCTCTGCGTGCACTGCAACGTGGTCGAGCCCGACACCGGCGAGGCCTATGACCGCGACCCCCGCGGCACCGCCGTCAAGGCCGAGGCGTACCTCAAGGCCTCGGGCGTGGGTGATGCGTTCTACTGCGGGCCTGAGGCCGAGTTCTTCATCTTCGACGACGTCCGCTACGCAGTGACGCCGCAGAAGGTGAGCTACCAGATCGACGCCGATGCGGCGGCCTGGAACACCGACACCGAGTACGAGATGGGCAACCAGGCCCACCGCGCCGGTCACAAGGGCGGGTACTTCCCGGTCAACCCGATCGACGAGGCGCAGGACATGCGCGGCGAGATGCTGTCCACCATGAAGCGGATGGGCATCAAGGTCGACAAGCACCACCACGAGGTCGCCACCTGCCAGCACGAGCTGGGGATGATCTTCGGCGGGCTGGTCGAGCAGGCCGACAACATCCAGAAGTACAAGTACGTGATCCACAACGTGGCGCACGCCTACGGCAAGACCGTGACCTTCATGCCGAAGCCGATGAAGGGCGACAACGGCTCGGGGATGCACGTCAACATGTCGATCTGGAAGGACGGCAAGCCGCTGTTCGCCGGCGACAAATATGCCGACCTGAGCCAGGAGGCGCTGTATTTCATCGGCGGCATCCTCAAGCACGCCAAGGCGCTGAACGCGCTGACGAACCCCTCGACCAACAGCTACAAGCGGCTGATCCCGGGGTTCGAGGCGCCGGTGTTGCGGGCCTATTCGGCGCGCAACCGCTCGGGCTGCGTCCGTATTCCGTGGACCGAATCGCCCAAGGCCAAGCGCGTCGAGGCTCGCTTCCCCGATCCCTCGGCCAACCCCTACCTGTGCTTCGCGGCGTTGCTGATGGCGGGTCTGGACGGGATCCGGAACAAGATCGACCCCGGCCCGGCCTCGGACAAGGACCTCTATGACCTGCCCCCCGAGGAGCTGGCCGAGATCCCGACCGTCTGCGGGTCGCTGCGCGAGGCGCTCGACGAGCTCGAGAAGGACATGGACTTCCTGCTCGCCGGCGACGTGTTCACCCGCGACCAGCTGGAAAGCTACATCCGGCTGAAGTGGGAAGAGGTCTATGCCTTCGAGCACACCCCGCACCCGATCGAATACGCGATGTACTACAGCTGCTGAGCAGCGGCTGACCGGACCGGACAGGGCGCCCCGCGGGGCGCCCTTTTTCATGGCGCGGTGTCAGGCCGCAGGACGCGGACGGGCCGGCTTATGCGGCGTGGCGGATCGGGAACTCGGCCAGCGCGGCGGCCTGTTCGGGGGTCAGGCTCTCCTCGCGGATCACCGCGGTGTGGATCGAGAACACCACCGCCCCCGTCTCGGGCAGGCGGAAGAGGCATTGCCGCTCGACCCGGATGAAGGGCAGCGCCGCGTCGGTCGCCCGCCCCTGCGCCTCGGTCCGCGGATTGTGCAGCGGCGCGTTAGAGTGATGCGCCGTGCCGCGCAAGAGCCCGATCCCCGGCCGCACCCCGTCGAGCAACCGCTGCACCCGCCGCCCCACGTCCTCGGTGTAGATCGCCACGGGGCGGTGAATTCCCATCATTGGCCGCCCGAATTTCTCGGCCAGCGTCCAGCCGGCCGGAAAGCACAGGATCGCGCCGCCGAGGATATGCTCGCCCGCCGGGCCGGGCAGCATCAGGCAGAAATCCTCGGCGCAGAGCCGCCCCAGCGTCAGCAGCGGCTGGTCCACGTCGGGCGTGACCTCGACCCCGTCGGGGCGGCGGATGGTCGCGCCGACCACGTGCCCCCGACCGGGCAGCAGCCGCAGCACCCAACGCAGCAGCTCGTCGGCCGCGGGCCGGGCTTCGTCAGAGAGCGCGTGGACCGCCTCGGGCCGGGTCTCGATCAACCGCGCCCGCTCGGACATCTGGGCGGCATAGGCGTCATCGACGACCAGCCAGTCGTCCTCGGACACCGGGATTGTCCCCGGCAGGCGGCGGGTGCGGGGGTCGGTCCAGGGCGCGAAGCCCAGCCGATTCTGCAGGATCGTGCTCATGGCGCCAGTCAGCGCCGAAGCGCGGGCCGGCGCAATGCGTCCGTCCCCGCCTCCCGGCAGGCGCAAACCGCGGCGCGCCCTGCCCCAGACCGTTGCCCCGCGCGGGGGCTTTGCCTAAACGGCCCCCATCCCCAAGACGAGGCCCGCCATGATCCCCCGCTATGCCCGCCCCGAGATGACCGCGATCTGGTCGCCCGAGACCCGCTTCCGCATCTGGTTCGAGATCGAGGCCCACGCCTCGGACGCCCAGGCCGAGCTGGGCGTGATCCCGCGCGCCAACGCCGAAGCCGTCTGGCGGGCGAAGGACGTCGAGTTCGACGTCGCCCGCATCGACGAGATCGAGGCGGTGACCAAGCATGACGTGATCGCCTTCCTGACCCATCTGGCCGAGCATATCGGCGCGGAAGAGGCGCGCTTCGTCCACCAGGGCATGACCTCGTCGGACGTGCTCGACACCACGCTGAACGTGCAACTGGTGCGCGCCGCCGACATCCTGCTGGCCGACATGGACAAGGTGCTCGCCGCGCTCAAGCGCCGGGCGTTTGAGCACAAGGACACGCTCAGGATCGGCCGCAGCCACGGCATCCACGCCGAGCCGACGACCATGGGCCTGACCTTCGCGCGCTTCTACGCCGAGATGTCGCGCGGCCGCGACCGCCTCGAGCGGGCGCGCGCCGAGGTCGCCACCGGCGCCATCTCGGGCGCGGTCGGCACCTTCGCCAACATCGACCCGGCGGTCGAGGAGCACGTCTGCGCGCAGATGGGCCTGACGCCCGAGCCGATCTCGACCCAGGTCATCCCCCGCGACCGCCACGCGATGTTCTTCGCCACCCTCGGCGTCATCGCCAGCTCGATCGAGAACATCGCCATCGAGATCCGCCATATGCAGCGCACCGAGGTGCTCGAGGCCGAGGAGTTTTTTTCGCCCGGGCAGAAGGGCTCGTCGGCGATGCCCCACAAGCGCAACCCGGTGCTGACCGAGAACCTGACCGGGCTCGCGCGGCTCGTGCGCATGGCCGTGGTCCCGGCGATGGAGAACGTGGCGCTCTGGCACGAGCGCGACATCAGCCATTCCTCGGTCGAGCGCGGGATCGCGCCCGATGCGACGATCACGCTGGACTTCGCGCTCAACCGGCTGGCCGGGGTGATCGACAAGCTGGTGATCTACCCCGAGAACATGTTGAAGAACCTCAACAAGTTCAAAGGGCTGGTGATGAGCCAGCGGGTGCTGCTGGCGCTGACCCAGGCCGGTGTCTCGCGCGAGGACGCCTATCGGCTGGTCCAGCGCAACGCCATGAAGGTGTGGGAAAAAGGCGCCGATTTCCGCGAGGAGCTGCTGGCCGACCCCGAGGTGACGGCGGCGCTCTCGCCCGCCGAGATCGAGGAGAAGTTCGACCTCGGCTATCACACCAGGCACGTCGACACGATCTTCCGCCGGGTTTTCGGCGAAAGCTGAGCGGCGTTCACCGGCTGTTAAGCCGGGCCTGCCATGGTCGGTCGAGACGGAATCGGGCGGCGTGGCATGGGGACTGCAATGTATCTGACGCCGCCGGGGCTGACGCCCCGGCAAAAGGCGGCTGTCGTGGTGCGGATGATGCTGGCCGACGGCGCCGACATGGACCTGTCGCAGCTGCCGCCTGAGTTGCAGGCGCTGCTGGCGCAGGAAATGGCCGGCATGGACCTCGTGGACCGGGACACCTGCCACGCGGTGCTGACCGAGTTCTGCGACCGGCTGGAAGAGGTCGGGGTCAGCTTCCCCGGCTCGATCGACGGCACGCTCGACTTTCTCGGCGGGCATCTGTCGGCCGACACCGCCAACCGACTGCGCCGGTTCGCGGCGCTGAACGGCACCGCCGATCCGTGGGAACGGGTGGCCGCCCTGCCCGCCCCGCAGCTCGCCATCCTCGCCCGAACCGAGGCGGTCGAGGTCGCGGCGGTGATGTTCTCGCGCCTGCCGGTCGCCCGCGCCTCGGAGGTGTTCGGGCTGCTCGACCCCGCCCATGCGCGTCAGGTCGCCTATGCGATGTCGCTGACCGGCGGGATCGAGGCGCCCGCGCTGCGCCGGATCGGGCTCGCGCTGATGCGCGCCATCGACGCGCTGCCGCAACCGGCGATCGAGACCCAGCCGGTCGAGACGGTGGGGGCGATCCTCAACCTGTCCCCGGCGGTCACCCGCGACACGGTGCTGGCCGGGCTCGACGACGACGACGCCGAGTTCGCCGGCCGGGTCCGCAAGGCGATCTTCACCTGGGCCAACATCCCCCGCCGCATCGACCCCCGCGACATTCCCCGCATCCTGCGCGAGGTCGAGGCGGCGACGGTCACCAAGGCGATGGCCGGGGCCACCGGCGACGACGCGGCGACGGTCGAGTTCCTGCTCGCCGGCCTCAGCTCGCGCCTGGCCGAGTCGATGCGCGAGGAGATCGAGGCCGCCGGCAAGGTCAGCGCCCGGGACGCCGAAGAGGCGATGACCGAGGTGGTCGCCGCGATCCGCCGGATGGAGCAGGCGGGCGAGCTGTTCCTGATCGTCGAGACCGAGGAGGAGGGGGTGACGATCCGCACGGCGGGGGGGTGACGGAGGGGGTTGATAGCGGGGGGACACCGTTGAGGGCCCCGGCTTTAGGATGTTCCGGAGCGTGCGTCGGGGCTTTCAGCGACAAGTGCGGTCCAGCTCATCGGAAGCGCCAATAAGCCGGGTCACGTCCGCCCCCGACCGCAGCCGTGACTTGCGGGGTGACGGTGGGAGTGGGTAATGGGCCAACCGCAGCCCGCGAGGAACGCCGCCATGACCAACAGCATCGCGATCGTGCTCGCGGCCCTGATCGTGGGGATGTTCGTCCTCGACGCGACGGTGCTGCACCTGGGATTGCCGGTGATGCTCGGCCGGCTCGTCGCCCAGTTCATCGAGTGGGTCAGCTTCTGGCGTTGACGGCGGTCGGGGCTTAGGCGCGACGTGGGTTTGTGCGCGGCGCGCGCCGCGGCGACGGCGCGACGTGGATTTGTGCGCGGGGCGGGCCGCGGCGACCGTCCACGCCATTGCGAACGGCGCTGCAGGCGAGCGGCCAGCTCTACGATTGCGGCTCGAAGCAGCGCCGCGGGGGTGCTTCCTGTTAAAGGGCGCGCCGTTAAAGGGCGCGCCGCTCCGTGGGTCTCAGGTCGTGCGGGGTCCGGTTTCATGTCCACCCCCCTTCCCGAACCCCCCGGGTGATCTGCCCGCAATTGCTCTCGTGCCTGCGCGGGTCCAGCCCCACATCCGCCCTCCTGCCGCCCCCGCCCCCGGCGCGATCAGCCCGAAGACACGCCGACCGGGCTACCCGTCCGTCGCCCGCCCCGTCCGGGTAGAGCTCACGCAATCCCCCGCCCCACCTCGCCCCGCATTGCATTTTCCCCGCGCTTTCGGCAGGACAGCCGCGGGCATTGCACAGGTAGGAGCGAGTCATGGCTGTGAAGGTAGCGATCAACGGGTTCGGCCGGATCGGGCGCAACGTGCTGCGAGCGATCATCGAATCGGGGCGCACCGACATCGAGGTGGTGGCGATCAACGACCTCGGCCCGGTCGAGACGAACGCCCATCTGCTGCGCTACGACTCGGTGCACGGCCGCTTCCCCGCGACCGTGACCGTCAAGGGCGACACCATCGACGTGGGCCGCGGCCCGATCAAGGTCTCGGCCGAGCGCAACCCCGCCGATCTGCCGTGGTCGGACGTGGACGTGGTGATGGAATGCACCGGCATCTTCACCAGCAAGGAAAAGAGCCAGGCGCACCTCGAGAACGGCTCGAAGCGGGTGCTGATCTCGGCGCCGGGCGACAACGCCGACAAGACCATCGTCTACGGCGTCAACCACGACACGCTGACCTCGGACGACATCGTCGTGTCGAACGCGAGCTGCACCACGAACTGCCTGTCGCCGGTGGCGAAGGTGCTGAACGACACCGTGGGGATCACCCGCGGCTTCATGACCACGATCCACAGCTACACCGGCGACCAGCCGACGCTCGACACGATGCACAAGGACCTGTACCGCGCGCGCGCCGCGGCGCTGTCGATGATCCCGACCTCGACCGGCGCGGCGAAGGCCGTGGGCCTGGTGCTGCCGGAACTCAAGGGCAAGCTCGACGGGGTGGCGATCCGGGTGCCGACGCCGAACGTCTCGGTCGTGGACCTCGTGTTCGAAGCCGCCCGCGACACCTCGGTGGAAGAGATCAACGCGGCGATCAAGGCCGCCGCCGACGGCCCGATGAAGGGCATCCTCGGCTATACCGAGGAAAAGCTGGTCAGCTCGGACTTCAACCACGACCCGCATTCTTCGGTGTTCCACATGGACCAGACCAAGGTCATGGAGGGCCGGATGGTCCGCATCCTGACCTGGTACGACAACGAGTGGGGCTTCTCGAACCGGATGAGCGACACCGCCGTGGCGATGGGCAAGCTGATTTGAGTCGGCCGTGAAGCTGAAAATCAGAGGGGCGGTCCTGACGGGCCGCCCCTCTTTAGTTGGTTCGGGATGCTGGGGTTTGGTTTCAGCGAGCGAAGGGAGTCGCCTGCGAAACGCCTCATCTTGGCAGGTTCGTCGCGGCCGCACTGAACGAGTGACCGCGTGCGGCAACTCCGGCGCGTGTCGAAAGTCGGCTACGTCCGGCTTCCCGCGTCAACGCGAGGCATTGCTGACCCATGACGCAATTAAGGCATCGTCCCGCGGGCTGGGATCAAGCCGCGCAACGGCGGCCTCAGCGAACCGGACAACCACGCCAGCGTCCCGCAGTCGCGGATGGAACCGCGTCACCGCCGCCCCATCGAAGCGCCCGGCCAAGAGAGCCCACGCCGCCGCCCGCTCATTCTTCCCTGCCAAAAATATCTCCGCCGGAGGCATTCGGCCTCACCCCAAGGCACCCACGGCGGGTCTGCCTCAGCGCCGGCTCAACCGCCGTGCGTTGGCGCGGGTCCGGCGGCCATAGGGCTTGAGCGCCGCGGCGAGGATCTCGTCCGCGCGGGCGCCCGTGGCGGCGGACCGCAGCGCGGCGCCCACCGACTCACGCGCTGCGTCGCCCTTTTCGGCGACCATGCGGAAGTTCTCGCCCCGGCGCTGCGGCATCATCCCGCACAGCCCGGCCATGCGCACGGCCATGACGTACTGGGCCTCGAACCCCATCCGGCAGAAATCCGACCACAGCCTCATCGACATGACCGGATCGACCATCATCGTCTTCATTCAAACATTCCTTTCGGCGAATGCTGCACCGCAGAAAGACACGGTGCACCCTTCCGTTCCCGATTCCAAGACCAACTTTCGGACAGGTGAACCGGCCCGACGACCCCGCGGGCGCTGGATAACGCCGCCGGCTTCGTTATAGACCCGTCCCATGAACACATCGTTGACGATCACCCGCCCGGACGACTGGCACCTGCATCTGCGCGACGGGCCTATGCTGGCTGCGGTTGCGCCGCATTCGGCGCGGCTGGGCCGGGCGATCATCATGCCGAATCTCGTCCCGCCGGTGGTCACCGGGGCCGAGGCCGCGGCCTATCGGCAGCGGATTCTGGCCGCGCTGCCGCCCGGCGCGACGTTGCGTCCGCTGATGACGCTCTACCTGACCGAGACGACCGATCCGGCCGACGTCCTCGCCGCCCATGCCGCAGGGCTGATCGCCGCGGTCAAGCTCTACCCCGCCGGGGCGACCACCAACTCGGCCAGCGGGGTGCGCGACTTCGACCGGGTGCGCGGCGTGCTTGAGGCGATGGCCGGGGCCGGCATCCCGCTTTGCGTGCATGGCGAGGTCACCGACCCGGCCGTCGACATCTTCGACCGCGAGGCCGTGTTCCTCGACCGGGTGCTCGAGCCGATCCGCCGCCGCACCCCCGGCCTGCGGGTGGTGATGGAGCACATCACCACCCGCGACGGCATCGACTATGTCCGCGCGGGCGGCGAGGACATCGGCGGGACGATCACCACCCATCACCTGGTGATCAACCGCAACCACATCCTCGCCGGCGGCATCCGCCCGCACTACTACTGCCTGCCCGTCGCCAAGCGCGAGGCGCACCGGCTCGCGCTGCTCGAGGCCGCGACCTCGGGCGAAGGGCGGTTCTTCGCCGGCACCGACAGCGCCCCGCACCCCGACCGCGCCAAGGAAAGCGCCTGCGGCTGCGCAGGCTGCTTCACCGCGCCGAACTGGCTGCCGATCCTCGCCGAGGTGTTCGAGGCGGCGGGCGCGCTCGACCGGCTCGAGGCGTTCACCTCGCTCAACGGCCCGGCCTTCTACCGGATGGACCCGAACCCCGACCGCGTGACCCTGACCCGGGGCGAGGCGGTGCGGTTCCCGGCCTCCATCACCGCGGGCGACGAGACGGTGACCGTCTTCGACCCTGGCTTCCCGATCCACTGGCACCTGGACGACTGATGACCCTGCCCTTTCCCCCCGCCGACGAGATCGCCCGGCTGACCGCGCGGATGCTGCTTGAGATCAAGGCGGTGCATTTCAACGCCGCCGAGCCCTACACCTATGCCTCGGGGCTCAAGGGGCCGACCTACATCGACTGCCGCAAGCTGATCTCGTACCCGCGCATCCGCGGCACGCTGATGGATTTCCTCGCCGCCACGGTCTGCCGCAACGCGGGGTTCGAGGCCTTCGACAACGTCGCCGGCGGCGAGACCGCGGGCATCCCCTTCGCGGCCTTCATGGCCGAGCGTCTGGGCCTGCCGATGAGCTATGTGCGCAAGAAGCCCAAGGGCTACGGCCGCAACGCCCGGATCGAGGGCGCCATGTCCGAGGGCCAGCGGGTGCTGCTGGTCGAGGATCTGACCACCGACGGCGGCTCGAAGCTGTCGTTCGTCGATGCGATCCGCGAGACGGGGGCCAGCTGCGCCCACACCGCGGTGGTGTTCTACTACGGCATCTTCCCCGAGACGACCGAGCGACTGGGCGCGCACGGGGTCACGCTGCACCACCTCTGCACCTGGTGGGACGTGCTGGCCGAGGCGCGCGCGCAGGGCAGCTTCGACGCCGGCACGCTGGCCGAGGTCGAGGCCTTCCTGAGCGACCCGCGGGGCTGGCAGGCCGCGCATCCGTAGGCGCCGGGCAGCCCTGACCACGCTGCCCGCCGAAACTCCCGCGCGCGCGTCAGGGGCGCGCGGGCACGCCAAACCCGCCTCCGCCACCGCCGCCGAACACTTGTCCACAGCTTATCCCCCCAATCGCCCCCGGCTAATTGATCCCGCCCCGTGGGCCGATCGTGGACCGGGCGATGGTTTCGTGACATAACCGCCCCCACCCCACCGCCTGCATCCCAAGCCGACCGTCCCGAGGATTCCCACGATGTCCGAACTGCGCGCGCTCGATCCGCGCCGCCCTGCCGAGACGGCCGACGAGGCCCCGGCGGTGCCGTTTTCCATCGAGGCCGAGCAGCAGCTGCTGGGCACGCTGCTGACCAACAACGACGTGTTCGACCAGGTCACGCGGCTGGTGCGGGGCGAGCATTTCTACGACCCCGTGCACCGGCGCATCTTCGACCTCTGCGCCGAGCGGATCACCCGCAACGCGCTGGCCAGCCCGGTGACGCTCAAGGCGTTCATGGAACATGACGCCGGGCTGAAGGAACTGGGCGGGCCGGCCTATCT
Organism: Paracoccus panacisoli; assembly: GCF_042435015.1. Taxonomy (NCBI): domain Bacteria; kingdom Pseudomonadati; phylum Pseudomonadota; class Alphaproteobacteria; order Rhodobacterales; family Paracoccaceae; genus Paracoccus; species Paracoccus panacisoli. The sequence goes on from NZ_JBHMQU010000051.1 coordinate 18,040, forward strand.
CGCCCGCCTCGCCGGCTCGGCGGTGTCGTCCTATGGCGCGCGCGAATACGCCCGGATGATCCGCGAATTCGCGCTCAGGCGTGAGCTGATCGCGCTCGGCCACGACATCTCGGCCCGCGCCGCGACGGTGGCCATCGACGACGACGCCGAAGAGCAGATCAAGACCGCCGAGCAGACGCTCTACAAGCTGGGCGAGCAGGGGGTGGCCGAGCGTGGCTTCCAGTCCTTCCTGCAGGCCGTCACCGGGGCGGTGCAGGCCGCGAACGCCGCCTATCAGCGCGACGGCGGGCTGTCGGGCGTTTCGACCGGGCTCGACGATCTCGACAAGAAGATGGGCGGGCTGAACAAGTCCGACCTCATCATCCTCGCCGGGCGGCCGTCGATGGGGAAGACCTCGCTCGCGACCAACATCGCCTTCAACGTCGCCAAGGCGCACCGGATGGGCGAGTTGCCGGACGGCACCCGCGGGACCGTGGACGGCGGCGTGGTCGGGTTCTTCTCGCTGGAGATGTCGGCCGAGCAGCTCGCCGCGCGGATCCTCTCGGAAGCGGCCGAGGTGCCCAGCGAACAGATCCGCCGCGGCGACATGAGCGAAGAGGAGTTCCGCCGCTTCGTCGATGCCGCCCACGCGCTGCAGAACTGCCCGCTCTACATCGACGACACCCCGGCGCTGCCGATCAACCAGCTGGCCGCGCGGGCCCGCAAGCTCAAGCGGACGCTCGGGCTCGACGTGCTGATCGTGGACTACCTGCAACTCCTGCGGGCCGCCTCGGCCAAGGACAGCCGGGTGAACGAGGTCTCCGAGATCACCCAGGGCCTCAAGGCCGTCGCGAAGGAGCTGAACATCCCGGTCATCGCCCTGTCGCAGCTCTCGCGGCAGGTCGAGAACCGCGAGGACAAGCGCCCGCAGCTCTCGGACCTGCGCGAGTCCGGCTCGATCGAGCAGGACGCCGACATCGTGATGTTCGTGTTCCGCGAGGAATACTACAAGGAACGCGAGAAGCCCGCCGACCACGAGCTGGACAAGATGGCCGCCTGGCAGCAGGTGATGGAGCAGGTGCACGGCAAGGCCGAGGTCATCATCGGCAAGCAGCGCCACGGGCCCATCGGCACGGTCGAGCTGAGCTTCGAGGGGCGGTTCACGCGCTTCGGCAACCTCGCCCGGCACCAGATCCAGCAATGGGGCTGAGCCTGCCCGTCCCCGCCCTGACCATCGGCCTGCTGATCGCGTCGAACGTCTTCATGACGGTGGCGTGGTACGGGCATCTGAAGTTCAAGACCGCGCCGCTTGCGCTGGTCATCCTGGCCAGCTGGGGCATCGCCTTCTTCGAGTACGTGCTGCAGGTGCCCGCCAACCGCATCGGCCACGGGCATTTCTCTGCCGCCCAGCTCAAGACCATTCAGGAGGTCATCAGCCTGACGGTCTTCGCCGGCTTCTCGTGGCTCTACCTCGGCGAGCGGCTGGGCTGGCAGCACGCGGTCGGATTCGGGCTGATCTGCGCCGGCGCCTGGTTCGTGTTCCATGACTGGGGCTGAGGCCGCGCGGCCCCGCCGCACCCCGCCGCATATCCTGACGCTGGTGCTGCTGTCGGGGCTGGGGGCGCTCAGCATGAACGTGTTCCTGCCCTCGCTGCCGGGCATGGCGCGGGATTTCGGCGTCGATTACGCCGTGATGCAGCTTTCGGTGACGGTCTATCTCGCCGGCTCGGCCCTGGTGCAGATGATCGCCGGGCCGCTGTCGGACCGCTACGGGCGGCGGCCGGTGATGCTGGTGGGGCTCGCCACCTTCCTCGTGGCGACGGCGGGGACGCTGCTGGCGCCCTCGGCCGGGTGGTTTCTCGCCTTTCGCACCCTGCAAGCCGCGGTCGGGACCGGGATGGTGCTGTCGCGCGCCATCGTTCGCGACATGGTCGAGGGCGACGCGGCCGCCAGCAGGATCGGCTATGTCACCATGGGGATGTCGGTGATCCCGATGATGGCGCCGATCCTCGGCGGGCTTCTGGACGAGGCCTTCGGCTGGCGTGCCAACTTCGCCATGCTGCTCGCCGCCGGGGCGGCGGCGCTGGCGCTCGCCTGGGTGGACCTGGGCGAGACGGCACGCGGCGGGCTGTCGATGCGGGCGCAGATGCGGGGCTATCCGCAGCTTGCCCGCTCGGGCGTGTTCTGGGGCTATGCGCTGGCCGCGACCTTCGCCTCGGGCGCGTTCTTCGCCTATCTGGGCGGCGCGCCCTTTGTGGGCGAGACGGTGTTCCACCTGCGCCCGGCCGAGGTCGGCTATTGGTTCGCGGCGCCCTCGATCGGCTATCTGCTGGGCAATTTCATCTCGGGGCGCTTTGCCGCGCGGGTGGGGATCGACCGGATGATCCTGCTCGGCGCCTGGGTCACGGCGCTGGCGCTGGGCGCGGCGCTGGCGGTGACGATGGCCGGCGCGCTGGTGCCGGCGGTGTTCTTCGGCGCCATCGCGCTGATGGGGCTGGGCAACGGCATGGTCCTGCCCAGCGCCACGGCGGGGATGATGGGGGTGCGGCCCGAACTCGCCGGAACGGCGAGCGGGCTGGGCGGGGCAATGGCGGTCGCGGGCGGCGCGGGCCTCGCGGCGCTGGCGGGGCGGTTTCTCGTTCCCGGCGCGGGCGCCACGCCGCTGCTCTGCATCATGGAGCTGTCGGCGGCGGCCTCGCTGGGCGCGATCATGGTCGTCCGGCGGCTGCGCCGGCCGGTCTGACACCGCCCGCGCCACGCGCCGCGCGCAGGACAGCCCTGCGCCACGCGGGATTGCTCGCGCAACTTTGCAAATGCTAACGGCGCACTGCAAAGCGTATGTCAGCGAGGGGTCGATTTATGGCCAGCCACAAGATCTATGCCGGCGCCTCGCTGCGCGAGACGCGCAACCGGCACGGCCTGACCCAGCGCGTCTTCGCCGACCGGCTCGGCGTCTCACTCCCCTATCTCAGCCAGATGGAGAACAACCACCGGCCTGTCTCGGCCGGGGTGCTGCTGCGGCTCGCGTCCGAGTTCCAGGTCGATGTCGGCGCGCTGGCCGCGGGTGACGCCGACCGGATGGTGGTGGACATGGCCGAGGCGCTGGCCGACCCGCTGTTCGATGCGCCGCCGAACCTGACCGACCTGCGGCTGGCGGCGTCGAACACGCCGGGGTTGGTGCGCGCCTTCCTCGACCTCTACCGCGCCCACCGCGAGGGGCAGGACCGGCTCGCCGCGCTCGACGAGGCGATCGGCGCGACCGGGCCTAGCTCGCTCTCCTCCCCGTGGGAGGAGGTGCGCGACTTCTTCCACTACTGCGACAACTATATCGACGCCGTGGACCGCGCGGCCGAGCGCTTCGCCTGCCCCGACGGCACCCGCGCGCCGCCGATGGCCCGCGCGGTCGCGGCGCTGACCCAGCGCGGCTTCTCGATCCACGAGGCCGAGCTGCCGCCCGGATCGGTCTTCCGGCGCGAGGGCGACGTCATCACGCTCAACGCCGCCGCCGAGCCCTCCACGCAGGTGTTCCAGCTTCTGAACCTGATCGCGCGCGAGACAAGGGGCGACCTTCTGGACGCGACGCTTGACCTCGGCCGGTTCCGCAGCCCGGCGGCGCGCGACATCGCCCGGCTGGGGCTGGCCAACTATTTCGCCGGGGCGGCGCTGATGCCCTATCGGCAGTTCCTCGCCAGCGCCCGGGCCGAGCGCCACGACCTCGAGCGGCTCGCCCATCTCTACGGCGCCTCGCTCGAGCAGGTGGCGCACCGGCTCTCGACCCTGCAGCGCTCGGGGGACCGGGGGGTGCCGTTCTTCTTCGTCCGCGTCGATCAGGCCGGGACGATCACCAAGCGCCACTCGGCGACGCTCTTGCAGTTCGCCCGCTTCGGCGGGGCCTGCCCGCTGTGGAACGTGCACCGCGCGTTCGAGACGCCGGGCCAGTTCCTGCGCCAGCTGGCCCAGACCCCGGACGGGGTGCGCTACCTGTGCCTCTCGCGCGACGTGCAGAAGCCGGGCGGCAGCTTCCGCGCCCCGGTGCGGCGCTTCGCCATCTGCCTGGGGTGCGAGATCACCCACGCCCGCGATCTCGTCTATGCCGATGACCTCGATCTCGCCAACCCGGCCGGCTACGAGCGCATCGGGATCAGCTGCCGCATCTGCCCGCGGCCGGACTGCCACCAGCGCTCGGTCCCGCCCATCGACCGCGAGCTGGTGATTCCCGGCGACCGCAGCGGCCCCCTGCCCTACGCGATCCCCTGACGGATCCCTGACGGATCACCTGCGCTGCGGCCTGTCGCCGCACAATCCGTCCTGAGCCGGCGCGCGTAATGCGCGAGCGGCGGAAAGGTTCCCGCCCTTGGGCGAGACTCCGCCGATCGCCGGCACGCCGCGCCGTGATGCGTTGCGCGAATGTCACGGCCCCGTTAACTCAACCGCATCTGACGAGGCCAGCCTCGACTTTCCACAGATGGGATGACCTGATGTTGCGCTCCACCCCCTCGATGCCTGCCGCGACCACCGCTGCCGATCCCGCTGCCGCCCGTTCGGGCCGGGGCGTGCGGATCGCCCGCCGGGCCGGGTTCGTGGCGGTTGTCGGCTGGGCTGCGGTCAGCACCTCGATCCTCGCCTTCGACCGCGTGGGTCCGGGCGCCCAGGCTGCCGCGCAACCCGACATGGCGCTGTTCGAGCGCCAGATGACCGAGCTTTCCGCCGAGCGCGACGCCCGCGCTGCCGAGGCCGCCGCCGCCCAGACCCGCTTCACCGCCGCGCTGAGCCAGGTGTCGCAGATGCAGTCGCAGCTGCTCGCCTCGGAAGAGAAGCGGCGCGAGCTGGAAAGCGGCATCGGCGCGATGCAGGCCTCGCTGCACGACGCCCGCGCCGACACGCAGGAGGCGCTGCGCCAGCTCGCCGACGCGACCTCGGCCGCCGACGCCGCCGCCCCGCGGGCCGAGCGCGCCGACGAGATGAAGGTCGCCCTCGACATCCTGTCGGGCGAGCTCGAGACCGCGGCTAGCGACCGCGCCGCCGCCACTAAGCGCGCCGACGAGGCGACCCGCACCGCCCAGGCCCTGACCGTCGAGCGCGACGAGATCATGCGCCGCAACGAGGAAATCTTCGCCCAGCTCGAGGAAGCGGTCGAGCTGTCGGTCAAGCCGCTGGACGACATGTTCGCCAAGGTCGGCGTGAACACCGACAAGCTGCTGGAAACCGTGCGCCAGGGCTATGAGGGGACCGGCGGCCCGCTGACCCCGATGGGCTATTCGTCGCGCGGCAACGCCGCGATCTCGGAATCCGAGGCGCGGGCGAACGAGGTGGTGATCTCCCTCGGCAAGGTCAACAACTACCGCATCGCGGTCAGCAAGCTGCCGCTGGCCATGCCGGTCAAGTCGGCGTTCCGCTTCACCTCACCCTTCGGCAAGCGCTGGGGCCGCGCGCATGAGGGCATCGACCTCGCCGGCCCGGTCGGCACCCCGATCTATGCGACCGGCGACGGCGTGGTGATCTTTGCCGGCTGGCAGCGCGGTTATGGCAATGTCATCAAGATCAAGCACGCCATCGGGACCGAGACCCGCTATGGCCATCTGTCGAAAATCCGCGTCAAGGCCGGGCAACAGGTCTCGCGCAACAGCCTGATCGGTGATATGGGCAACACCGGCCGCTCGACCGGTCCGCATCTGCACTACGAAGTGCGTGTGGACGGGAAGGCCGTGAACCCCATGAGCTTCATCAAGGCCGCACAGAATGTTTTCTAAGACCCGAGTCACCGAACCCGGACCGCGCACCCACTCTCCCGATCCTGAACCGACACGGGCCCCGATCATGGACAGCTACGACCACGCGCCCCAGCAGGGGATGCGGACCCGCACCGGACCGTCGGTCCTGTCGTCCGACCTGACGGTCAAGGGCAACATCACCACCCAGGGCGATGTGCAGATCGAGGGCACGGTGGACGGCGACATCCGCGCCCACCAGCTGACGGTCGGCGAAAGCGCCACCATCCACGGCGAGATCGTCGCCGAAGAGGTGATCGTGAACGGCCGCGTCGTCGGCCGCGTCCGCGGCCTCAAGGTGCGCCTGTCGGCCACCGCGCGGGTCGAGGGCGACATCGTCCACAAGACCATCGCCATCGAATCGGGCGCCCATTTCGAGGGCTCGGTCCAGCGTCAGGAAGACCCGCTGGGCAACGGCATCACGCCGAAGCTGGCGCCCCCCGCAGCCGCGATGAGCCGCGACGAGGACGACCTCGACGGCTGAGGCGAGGCCCGGCCGACATGAACAGGCGCGCCCTTGGGCGCGCCTTTTTTCATGGGCCCCCGCCGGCGCCGCTCAGTCGTCGGGAAACAGCCGGCGATACATGTGCCAGCTCGCATGGCCCAGCACCGGCAGGGCCACGAACAGCCCGAGGAACAGCGGCGCGATCCCCAGGAACAGGATCACCGCGATCAACACGGCCCAGACGAGCATCACGCCCGGATTGCCGAGCACCGCCTGAAAGCTGGCGATGATCGCCGAGATGAAGTCCACCTCGCGGTCGAGGATCAGCGGCAGGCCGGCGGCGGTCATCGCAAAGAGCACCGCGGCGAAGCCCGCGCCCACCACGGTCCCGACGCCCAGCATCACCAGCCCGCGGCCCTGGAACAGGATCTCGGGCGAGGTGGTGATGTTGGTCAGCGCCTGCAGCCCCATGAACAGCGCGAAGGTGGTGTGGGCCACGAACACCCAGAACATGAACATCAGCAGGATGACCATCGCCATCGACGGCACCTGCCGGTCCTTCTGCGCGAACACCACCCCCAGCACGCTGCGCCAGTCGAGCGGCAGCCCGGCCTCGATCCGCCGGCTGACCTCATACAGCCCGACGGCGGCGAAGGGCGCGATCAGCGGGAAGCCCACGACGAAGGGGATCAGCCACCACTCCTGCCCCGCGGCGGCGGCGACGGCGGCGAGCATCAGCCCGCCCGCGACATAGAAGGCCGAGAAGAACAGCCCGAACCCCGGCGCGCGCAGGAAATCGGTCCAGCCGGCGCGCAGCGACTCGCCGATCGCGGACATCTCGATGATGGCCGGGGCAGGGATGGTGTCGGGCAGGCCGCGGTCGTCGCCGAGGTCCGGCGCCACCGCGCCGTCGGGCGCGATGCGCCCCGAGGGCGAGCGGACCTCGCCCCCCCAGGCCGCCGCCGGGGTGGCCGTGCGGCGGCTCGCGGCGCCCAGCGGCTCGCCGAGGCCGCGGTCGGGCGCCGGGTCGGGGGCCGGGTTGGGCATCGGCGGCCGGGTCGGGTCCGGGATCGGTCCCCCCGGCCGGGGTGGCGTGTCGGCTGGCGTGGCGCTTTGGGTCATCCGGTCTCTCCTCCCGTGGTCCCCCTCAGCCGCAAGGCTAGGGCAGCGGGACGGGCCGGATCAAGCGGGGCGCATCAGGCGACGCGGGCCGGGCGCCCCTCAGCCTGCGGCAAATCGCGCCCTGAGCGCGCTGTTGACCGGCGGGGTGACGAACTTGCTCACGTCGCCGCCCAGCCGGGCGATTTCCTTGACGAGCTTCGAGGCGATGGCCTGCCGCCGGGCGTCGGCCATCAGGAACACCGTCTCGACGCTCGAATCGAGGGCGCGGTTCATGCCGACCATCTGGAACTCGTATTCGAAGTCCGCGACCGCGCGCAGGCCGCGGACGATGACGCTGGCGCCGACGTCGCGGGCGCAGTCGATCAGCAGGTTGTCGAAGGGATGCACGACGATCTCGACCCCGCTGCGGCGCGCGATGTCGGTGCACTCGGCCTCGACCATCTCGACCCGCTCTTCCAGCGAGAACAGCGGCCCCTTGTCGCGGTTGATCGCCACCCCGATCACCAGCCGGTCCACCAGCGGCGCGGCGCGCTGGATGATGTCGATGTGGCCCAGCGTGACCGGGTCGAAGGTTCCGGGGTAGAGACCGATCCGCATCTGTTGATCCTTCGGGCGCAGGGGGCGAGGCGGCCCCACGGGGGGCCGATCACGGGTTCGTCAGACGCAAGCGGAAATCCGGCGCGGATGCAAGCGCCGCGCCGCGGCATGGCCGTGCGACGTGCCGCCCCGCGTGGCCTTCGCGCCCGGTCAGTTCCCCATGATCATCCCGGTCAGCGCCTCTTTCTCGGCCGCGAGCTCCTTGAGCCGGGCCGAGACGGCGTCCCCGATCGAGACGACGCCGAGCATGTGCCCCGCCTCGTCCACCACCGGCAGGTGGCGGAACCGGCCGTCGGTCATCCGCTGCAGCACCGTCAGCGCATCCTCGCCGCAGACGCAGGTGCTGACCTTGCTGGTCATCAGGTCCGCGACCTTGCGCTGCAGCACGTCGGCGCCCGACCGGCCCAGCTCGCGCACGATGTCACGCTCGGACAGGATCCCCGCCGGGCGCTGGCCGTCCTCGGAAACGACCACCGCGCCGATCCGCTTTTCCGACAACAGCCGGGCGGCGTCGGCCACGCTCATGTCCGGGCGCACCGTGACGATGCTCTCCGGCCCCGTCTTCATGGCGAGAATCTGCTTGACGATCATCCGCGTCCCCCTGGCATCGGCATCCCCCCGGCAGCGGCATTCCCGGCCCGCGCGGCCGCTCACCACCCCGTGACCTCAGCGTTGCCGCGCCGCGCCCGAGCGTCAAGCCCCCCGTGAGTCGGGGCGCGCCGCCTCGGTGGCCGCGACCAGCGCCTCGAGCCGCGCGACCTCGCGGCGCAGCGCCTGGGTGACCGCCTCGGCCAGCCGGTTCAGCCGGTCCGAGCGGCGGTCGTCGGCCGGGCGCAGCAGCCAGAAGGCGCGGGTCAGGGCGATGTCGCGGGCCAGCACGCGGCGCACGCCCGGCGCGAAGGGGATGGCGAAGTCGTGCACGATCCCCAGCCCCGCCCCGGCCCGGATCGCCTGCATCTGCACGCTGACAGAGTTCGAGCTGAGCGTGGCGTGCGCCGACCCCGTCTCGGCCAGATAGTCGAGCTCGCGATCGAAGATCATGTCCTGGATATAGCCGATCATCCGGTGCCCGCGCAGGTCAGCGCGGCTCGCGATGGGGGGATGGGCGGCCAGGTAATCCGCGTGGCCGGCCAAGTGCAGCTGATAGTCGGTGATCTTCTGGATCGCCGCGCGGCCGCGGTCGGGGGGGCTGACGGCGATCGCCATATCGGCCTCGCGCCGGCTGAGGTTGAACACCCGCGGCAGGGCGACGATCTGGATTTCCAGGCCCGGGTGGTCGGCGCAGAGCCGTGCCGCGATCTGCGGCAGCAGGTAGTTGGCGCAACCGTCCGGCGCCCCGATCCTGAGCTGCCCGGCGAGCTGCCCCTGCCCCGGCGATTCGGCGGCCGCGGCGGCGGCGGCCTCGGCGGCCTCGGCGTGGGCGACGAGCGCCGCGCCCTCGGCGGTGACCGCGTAGCCCTGCGGCGTCTTGGCGAAGAGCACCCGGCCCAGCGCGGTTTCCAGCCGCGCCACCCGCCGTCCCACGGTCGAGGCGTCCATCCCCAGCCGCCGCCCCGCTGCCGAGAGCGACTCGGCCCGCGCCACGGCAAGGAACACCCGCAGGTCATCCCAATCCATCGTCGCCCCCCTCGCCCACCCTTTGCGATTTCGCAAAACGGTTTGGCCTCATCGTCGCTTTACGCGGGCATTACCGCAAGACTATCCTCGGCCCCAACCACGGACAGCATCGGCAACGGAGGAAGGCTCATGCGCGCGATTCACCACTGGCTCGACGGCAAGGAAACCGCAGGGACGTCCGGCCGCACCGCCGATGTCTACAACCCCGCCACCGGCGAGGTGCAGGGCAAGGTGGACCTCGCCTCGAAGGCCGAGATGGACGCGGCCATCGCCGCCGCCGCCAAGGCGCAGGTCGCCTGGGGCGCCACCAACCCGCAGCGCCGCGCGCGGGTGATGATGAAGATGGTCGACCTCTTGAACCGCGACATGGACAAGATGGCCGAGGTGCTGTCGTCCGAGCACGGCAAGACCTTCCCCGACGCCAAGGGCGACATCCAGCGCGGGCTCGAGGTGATCGAATATGCCATCGGCGCGCCGCAGCTTCTGAAGGGTGAGTTCATCGACGGCGCCGGCCCGGGCATCGACATGTATTCCATGCGCCAGCCCTTGGGCGTGGTGGCGGCGATCACGCCCTTCAACTTCCCCGCCATGATCCCGCTGTGGAAGCTGGGCCCCGCGCTCGCCTCGGGCAACGCGGTGATCCTCAAGCCGTCCGAGCGTGACCCATCGGTGCCGAACATGATCGCCGCGCTCTTCAAGGAGGCCGGGCTGCCTGACGGCGTGCTGCAGGTTGTGCACGGCGACAAGGAGGCGGTGGACGCGATCCTCGACAGCGAGGTGATCCAGGCAGTGGGCTTCGTCGGCTCGACCCCCATCGCGCAGTATATCTATGAGCGCGCGGCGGCGACCGGCAAGCGCGCCCAGTGCTTCGGCGGCGCCAAGAACCACATGATCATCATGCCCGACGCCGATCTGGACCAGGCCGCCGACGCGCTGGTCGGCGCAGGCTACGGCGCCGCGGGCGAGCGCTGCATGGCGATCTCGGTCGCCGTCCCGGTCGGGAAGGAGACCGCCGACAGACTGATCGAGAAGCTGGTGCCGCGGGTCGAGAAGCTGAAGGTCGGCCCCTACACCGCCGGCGACGACGTGGACTACGGCCCGGTCGTCACCGCGGCCGCCAAGAAGAACATCGAGCGGCTGGTGCAGTCGGGCGTCGACCAGGGCGCCGATCTGGTCGTGGACGGGCGCAACTTCAGCCTGCAGGGCTACGAGAACGGGTTCTTCGTCGGCCCCTCGCTCTTCGACAACGTCACCCCCGACATGGAGATCTACAAGACCGAGATCTTCGGCCCCGTGCTCTCGACCGTCCGCGCCGAGAGCTACGAGGAGGCGCTGAAGCTGGCGATGGACCACGAGTACGGCAACGGCACCGCGATCTTCACCCGCGACGGCGACACCGCCCGCGACTTCGCCAGCCGCTGCAACATCGGCATGGTCGGGATCAACGTGCCGATCCCGGTGCCGCTGGCGTATTTCACCTTCGGCGGCTGGAAGAAGTCGGGCTTCGGCGACCTGAACCAGCACGGGCCGGACGCCTTCCGCTTCTACACCCGCACCAAGACGGTCACGAGCCGCTGGCCCTCGGGGATCAAGGAAGGGGCAGCCTTCAACTTCAAGGCGATGGACTGACGCTCGACCGGGTCTGGGGGCTTCGTGCCCCCGGACCTGTGCGTGGGATATGTCCGCGCGGCAGACGGGTGACAGGGGCCGCTGGCCGGACTGCGGCCATCCTGCGGCCCGACTGCAATAGTTGTGAAACACTGGGCCGTTAGCCCGACGCAACCGGCGGCCAGACGAAGGGGGGAACGGATGGATTTCGCATTGTCCGAAGAGCAGCAGGCGATCTTCGACATGGCGCGGGACTTCGGCCAGGCCGAGATCGCGCCCCATGCACGCGCATGGGAACGCCAGGGCACCATCCCCAAGGACCTCTGGCCCAAGGTGGCGGCGCTCGGGTTCGGCGGGCTCTACGTCTCGGAGGAGTATGGCGGCTCGGGGCTGACCCGGCTCGACGCCACGCTCGTGTTCGAGGCGCTGGCGATGGCCTGCCCGGCGGTCGGCTCGTTCCTGTCGATCCACAACATGTGCGGCGGCATGATCGACAAGTTCGGCAAGCCCGAGGACAAGGCGAAGTGGCTGCCCGACCTCTGCAGCATGGAGAAGATCTTCTCCTACTGCCTGACCGAGCCGGGGTCCGGGTCGGACGCCGCGGCGCTGCGGACGCGGGCCGAGCGGACGAACGACGGCTACCGGCTCAACGGCACCAAGGCCTTCATCTCGGGCGGCAGCTATTCGGACGTCTACGTGACCATGGTGCGGACCGGCGAGGACGGGCCCAAGGGCATCTCGACCGTGGTGGTCGAGGATGGGACGCCCGGGCTCTCGTTCGGGGCGCTCGAGCACAAGATGGGCTGGCTCGCGCAGCCGACCAGCCAGGTGCAGTTCGACGACTGCGTGATCCCGGCCGAGAACCTGCTGGGCGAGGAAGCGCGCGGCTTCGCCTACGCGATGGCCGGGCTCGACGGAGGGCGGCTGAACATCGCGGCGGGCGCGCTCGGCGGCGCGCAGGCGGCGCTGGACCAGACGATCCGCTACATGGGCGAGCGCAAGGCCTTCGGAAAGACCATCGACCAGTTCCAGGCGCTGCAGTTCCGGCTGGCCGAGATGGAGGTCGCGCTGCAATCGGCCCGCACCTTCCTGCGCCAAGCGGCGTGGAAGCTGGACAACAAGGCCCCGGACGCCACCAAGTTCTGCGCCATGGCCAAGCTCTACGTCACCGACCGCGCGTTCGAGGTCGCCAACCAGTGCCTGCAGCTGCACGGCGGGTATGGCTATCTCGCCGACTACGGGATCGAGAAGATCGTCCGCGACCTGCGGGTGCACCAGATCCTCGAAGGCACCAACGAGATCATGCGCCTGATCGTGGGCCGCGCAATGCTGGCCGAGAGGGGCTGATGGACGATCTCAAGATCCGCAAGGACCGCGCCGCGGGGCGCATCACCCTGACCCGGCCGCAGGCGCTGAACGCGCTGAGTCACGAGATGGCGAATGCGGTGCGCGCCGCGCTCGACGCGTGGCGCGACGACCCGGCGGTACGTCTGGTGATCCTCGACGCCGAGGGGGACAAGGCGTTCTGCGCCGGCGGCGACATCGCCGCGATCTATCACGCCGCGAAGGCCGGCGATCACACGGTAGGGCAGCGCTTCTTCGCCGACGAATACCAGATGAACGCCGCGATCCGCGATTATCCCAAGCCGATCGTCGCCTTCATGCAGGGCTTCGTGATGGGCGGCGGCGTGGGCCTCGGCGGGCACGCGAGCCACCGGGTCGTGGGCGACACCACGCAGGTGGCGATGCCCGAGGCGGGGATCGGGATGATCCCTGACGTCGGCGGGACGTGGCTTCTGGCGCGCGCGCCGGGGCGGGTCGGCGAATACCTCGGGCTGACCGGGGCGCGGATGGGCGCGGCCGACGCGATCCACGCGGGCTTTGCCGACCTCTACCTGCCCGAGGCCGAGTGGGACGCCGCCAAGGACCGGCTGGCCGAGACCGGCGATGCGGCGGTGCTGACGGGGCAGCCCCTGCCCGGCCCCTCGGCGCTGGCCAAGCGCGACCTCGCGGCGTTCCGCGGCCGCAGCGTGGCCGAGATCGCCGCAGCGCTCGAGCAGGCGGGGGACGAGGCCTCGCTCAAGACCATCCGGCGCAACTCGCCGCTGTCGATGGCGGCGACGCTGGCGATGGTCAAGGCGGCGCGGGGCGACCAGCGGATGCAGGATTCGCTCAGCCGCGAATACCGCTTCACCCATCGCGCCACCGCCGAAGGCGATTTCATCGAGGGCGTGCGCGCCCAGATCATCGACAAGGACCGCAACCCCGCCTGGGGGGCGGCCTCGGACGCGGCCAAGGTGGACGCGATGCTGGCAGGCCTCGGCGAGGCCGAACTGACGTGGGAGGACTGAGGATGCGGATCGGTTTCATCGGACTGGGCAACATGGGCGGGCCGATGGCCAGAAACCTCGCCGCCGCGAGCCACGCGGTGCAGGGCTTCGACCTTGCCGCGCCGATGCCCGAGGGCGTGACCGCCGCCGCCACCGCGGCCGAGGCCGCGGCCGGGGCCGAGGTGGTCATCACCATGCTGCCGAACGGCCAGATCCTGCGCGCCGTCGCGGCCGAGGTGATCCCGGCTATGGCCCCCGGCGCGGTCCTCTGCGACTGCTCAACGGTGGACGTGGACAGCGCCCGCGCGGTCGCCGATCAGGCGGCGGCGGCCGGCAAGGGCGCGCTCGACGCGCCGGTGTCGGGCGGGATCGGCGGGGCGGCGGCGGGCACGCTGACCTTCATGGTCGGCGGCACGCCCGCGGCGTTCGAGACGGTGCGCCCGCTCTTCGACATCATGGGGCAGAAGGCCGTGCATTGCGGCGACTCGGGCGCCGGTCAGGCGGCCAAGATCTGCAACAACATGATCCTCGGCGTGACGATGATCGCCACCTGCGAGGCGTTCGCGCTGGCCGACAAGCTGGGGCTGGACCGGCAGAAGATGTTCGACGTGGTGTCCACCTCGTCGGGCTATTCCTGGTCGATGAACGCCTATTGCCCGGCGCCCGGCGTGGGTCCGGCCTCGCCGGCCGACAACGGCTACAAGCCGGGCTTTGCGGCCGAGCTAATGCTCAAGGACCTGCGGCTGAGCCAGCAGGCCGCCGACAGCGCCGACGCCGACACGCCGATGGGGGCGCTGGCCACCTCGCTCTATGGTCAGTTCGTCGAGGCCGAGGACGGCCGTGGGCGGGATTTCTCGGCCATGCTGCCGCGGCTGGCGGCACGCGGGCGGGGCGCGGCCTGAGCCGCGCGGCGGCCCGTGAAACCGGCCAAGGGCGGGCTTGCGGGAAACCGCGGCACGCCGGCGGGCGTTTTCTCCCGACACGCAACAGGATCAGGTGAACCCATGCGCCTTTTCTCGACTCTCGCCGCGGGCTGCGTCGCGATTGCGCTGCCGCTGGCAGCGCTGGCCGACAAGCCCGCCCACGCCGGTCAGGGCAACGGCAAGGGCCACGTCACGCGCGCCGACAAGGCCGAGCGCGCCGCCCCGAACCGTGCCCAGCCCTCCCGCGGCGTAACCGCCCGCGCCTGCCCGCCGGGGCTGGCGAAGAAGGACCCGGCCTGCCTGCCCCCCGGACAGGCCCGCAAGGTCGGCGACATCATCGATCTGCGCCGGGTGCACGTCGTCACGCGCCCCGGCCTCTACGGCGTGCGCGACGCCCCGTCCGGGCAGCGCTATGCGATCGTCAACGGCCGCCTGATGCGCGTCGACAGCGAGACCGGCCGCATCCTGTCGATCCTGCGGGTGGTCGAGGCGATCCTCGACTGACCCGCCGCGACCCCGGCCCCACCTGCGACGATCTGCGCGCCGCAGATGGGCCCGGGGCCGATGACAGACCGGCCGCCGCCTGTTATATTCCACTCACAGAATATGACAGGAGGCCCGCATGGCCAACATCGGCACCACCGAGCGCATCGTCCGCATCATCGTCGGGCTGGTCCTCATCGCGCTCTATTTCGTCTATCCCGCGGCGCCGATGCGCTGGCTGTTCCTGCTCGGGATCATCCCGCTGGCGACCGGCCTGCTCGGCTGGTGCGGGCTCTACACGCTTCTGGGCATCAACACCTGCCGCCGCCGCTGAGGCGGCTCAGGCCAGCAGCGCCTCGGCCGCGGCGCGGGCGGCCGGGGTGACCTCTTCGCCCGCGAGCATCCGCGCAAGCTCCTCGACCCGCGCGCCGGCCGACAGCGGCTCGACGCGCGAGGTCGTGGCGCCGTCCTCGACCGACTTGGCCACCCGGAAATGCCGCTCGCCCCGCGCCGCCACCTGCGGCGAGTGGGTGACGACGAGCACCTGCGCCCCCTCGGCCAGCCGCGCCAGCCGCCGGCCCACGGCATCCGCCGTGGCCCCGCCCACGCCGCGGTCGATCTCGTCGAAGATCATCACCAGCGGGTCGGCGCCCTGCGCCAGCACCACCTTGAGCGCCAAGAGGAACCGCGACAGCTCGCCACCCGAGGCGATGCGGTCGAGCGGTCCCGCCGGCGCGCCGGGGTTGGTGGCGACGGTAAAGGCCACCGTGTCCTGCCCCTCGGGGCCGGGTTCGCCGGGAGACAGCCGGGTCTCGAACACCGCCCGCTCCATCTTCAGCGGCGCCAGCTCGGCCGCCATTGCCGCATCGAGCCGCCCCGCCGCCTCGGCCCGCGCGGCCGACACCTCGGCCGCCGCCGCCTCATAGGCCGCCCCCGCCGCCGCCAGCGCCCGGGTCAGCTCACCCATCCGCGCCTCGCCCGCGTCGAGCGCGGCCAGCCGCGCCGACAGCTCGCCCGCCAGCGTGGCCAGGTCGTCGGGCAGCACGTCGTGCTTGCGCGCCAGCGCCCGCAGCGCGAACAGCCGCTCTTCCGTCGCCTCGAGCGTGCCGGGGTCGAAATCCATCGCCTCGAGCGCCGCCTCGATCCCGCCGGTCGCCTCGCCCAGCTCGATCAGCGCCCGGCCGAGCGCCGCCAGCGGCGCCTCGAGCGGGTCGGGCGTGCCCTCCTCGGCGCCGGTCTTGCCGGACGCGCCCTCGAGCCAGCGCACCGCCTCGACCATCGCGCCCTCGGCCCCCGGCTCACCCCCGCCGCCCGCGAGCAGCGCGAGCGCGCGGGCCACGTCGCCGCGGATGCGTTCCGCCGCCTGCATCTGCCGGCGGGCCACGTCGAGCGTCGCCTCCTCGCCCGGCTGCGGGTCGAGCTTTTCCAGCTCGGCCACCGCGTGGCGCAGGAAATCCTCTTCGCGCCGGGCGGCCTCGAGCTGTGCCTCGGCCGCGTCGAGCGCCGCGCGGGCCTGCCGCCGCGCGCCCCAGGCCGCGCGCAGGGGCGCAAGGTCGATCCCGGCGAAGGCGTCGAGCAGCTGGCGGTGGCCGCGTGGGTTCAGAAGCCCGCGGTCGTCGTGCTGCCCGTGCAGCTCGACCAGCACGTCCGAGAGGTTGCGCAGCACCTCGCCCGATACCCGGCGGTCGTTGACCCAGCCCGACTTGCGCCCGTCGGCGGCGTTCACCCGGCGCAGGATCAGCTCATCCCCCGCCTCGATCCCCGCCTCGGCCAGCAGCGCGCGGGCCGGATGCGCGGCCGGCAGGTCAAAGACCGCCGTGACCTCGCCCTGCGCGGCCCCCTGTCGCACCAGTTCCGCCCGCCCCCGCCAGCCCAGCACGAAGCCGAGGCAGTCGAGCAGGATCGACTTGCCTGCCCCCGTCTCGCCGGTGAGCACGTTCAGCCCCGGCGCGAAGTCGAGCGCCAGCCGGTCGATCAGCAGCATGTCGCGGATGTCGAGGCTTCGCAGCATCGCCGGCCCTCCCGGGCGTCAGAGCCACTTGCCCTGGATCACCTGGCGGTAAACCTTGGTCAGCCACGAGTTGCCCTGCGGCGTCGCGGTCAGGCCACGGCCGCGCAGCTGGGCATAGGCGTCCTGGTAATAGGGCGAGGACTGGAAGTTGTGGCCGAGGATGGCCCCCGCCGTCTGCGCCTCGTTGGTCAGGCCGAGCGCGAGGTAGGATTCGACCAGCCGCACCAGCGCCTCGGGCGTGTGGGTGGTGGTCTGGTAATCCTCGACCACCACGCGGAAGCGATTGATCGCGGCGGTATAGTGGCCACGCTTGAGGTAGTAGCGGCCGATTTCCATCTCCTTGCCCGCGAGATGGTCGAAGGACAGGTCGAACTTGAGCACCGCCGAGCGGGCGTATTCGCTGTCGGGATACTGCTCGATGACTTCGCGCAGCGCCTGCAGCGCCTGGAAGGTCAGGCCCTGGTCGCGGCCGACCTCGTCGATCTGGTCGTAATAGCTGAGCGCGAGCAGATACTTGGCGTAGGCCGCATCCTCGTCGCCGGGGTAGTTGTCGATGAACCGCTGCGCCGTGCCGCGGGCTTCGTCATACTGGCGCGCCTTGTGATAGGCGAAGGCCTGCATGATGAGCGCGCGCTTGGCCCAGTCGGAATAGGGGTAGAGCCGCTCGACCTCGGCGAAGTAGTGCACCGCGTCCTTGGGGCGCTTGCCGTTTTCCAGCTCGTACTCGCCGCGCTTGTAGATCTGCTCGGCGGTGAAATTGTCCAGCGGCTGCTTGTTCGCGCCCGGATCGCCGCCGCCGCAGGCCGCGAGCGTCGCCACCACCACCGCCGACATGACAACGCGCCGCAAGTTCCTGACTGTCATCTGCGTCCTGTCCGTCCGTCGTCTGCGGTGGTCGTCTGCGGGCTCGTACCGTCTGTCGGGCAGCCGAGGCGACTCCGCCCGGCCGCGCGGCTTCGCCGTCCTAGCACACAACATCGGGGCGCGCAAAAGGGCAAGATGGCGGTGCCAGAGGCGTTATCGGTGGGGTGATCGGCGCGTGATCGGGGCGCTGGGGAGCGGGCGCTTGCCGCACCCGCTGGCCGAGGTTCAGGCCACCATCACCGCACGCGCGGCGTCGCGCTTGGCCGGCGCGACGCGCGGCCGCACCACGACGGCGCCCGGCAGGCGCTGCACGCAGTCGGTGCTGCAGGTCACCCACTCCCACGCGTCGGGCGTGGCGAACAGCGTCCTGAGCAGCCGGTTGGTCATCGCGTGCCCGGCCCGGTTGCCGGTGTAGCGCGCGAGCAGCGGGGCCCCGGCGAGCGCGAGATCGCCGACCGCGTCCAGCATCTTGTGGCGCACCGGCTCGTCCTGGTGGCGCATCCCGCCGGGCGAGAGCACCCGATCGCCGTCCACCACCACAGCGTTGAAATAGGTCCCACCCAGAGCGAGGCCGCGGGCCTTCATCGACTCGACGTCCGACTGCCGGCAGAAGGTCCGGCTGTCCATCAGCTCGCGCTGGAACGCCCCGTTGGCGAGGTCGAGCGTCTTTTCCTGCCGCCCGATGGCCGCATCGGCGAAGTCGATGGCGAAATCCATCTGCAGGTGATCGGCGGGCGACAGCCGGGCGAAGCCCGCGCCGTCATGGACCTCGACCGGCTTCAGCACCCGGATGGCGCGCAGCGGCGCGTCCGACTGGACGAGGCCCGCTGCCACGATCCCGGCCACGAAGGGCGCGGCCGAACCGTCGAGGATCGGCGCCTCGGGCCCGTCGATGTCGATCAGCACGTTGTGGATGCCGGTCCCGGCCAGCGCCGCCATGACGTGCTCGACGGTCGAGACGGTGGCGCCGTTCTCGCCCGCCAGCAGGGTGCAGAGCTGCGAAGGCACGACCGCGTCCCAGCGCGCCGGAACCAGCGCGCCGCGAAGGTCGGTGCGGCGGAACACCACGCCATGCCCGGCCGGCGCGGGATGCATGGTCATCCGCACGGGCGCGCCGGTGTGAAGGCCGACGCCCGCAAATCGGGCTGGGGTGGCGAGGGTGGCCTGCATGGTTTCGGGTCCGTCTGTTCTACGTTTCTTGCGGGGATGGTCCCCGATGCAACCGAGGTAGGTCGGCCCTGACCCTGGCTCAATTAACGAATTATGACCGTCTGTAACATCGCCCCGCCGGCGGCGGGCGTGGCGCGGCCCTTGAGACGCAAGTCCTTAGCAGACATGAGAAAGGGGCCGCCGCAGCGGCCCCCGAAAGGCTGGTCCGGTCGCCCCGACGTGATCGGTGCGCGAGGCGGGCGTCAGTTCGCCTGACGGCGCAGGAAGGCCGGGATCTCGACGTTCTCCTTGGCCGAGTCGGGCGCGGCGAGGTCGTCGAAGTCGGTTTCGGCCTGACGCGCACGGGCCATCCGGTCGCTGACGCGCTCGGCGATGGTCTCGGGGCGCGGACGCTCCTGCTCGCCGTGGTGGCCGGCCAGACGCTCCATCATCCGGCCGAGGCCGGCCATGCGCGCCGGGCCGCGCGGCGCCTCGGGGGCGGGCGGCGGCGCGGCGGGGCGGCGCGGC
>NZ_JBHMQU010000052.1:0-31457 GCF_042435015.1 Paracoccus panacisoli
GCGCAGCGGCGGCGAGCCGGGTGCGGACGGCAAGCCCGCGCGCTTCGGCAAGGGCGGCGAGCGCGGCGGCAAGCCGCAGCGCCGCGATGGGGCGCGCACCGACGGCCCCCGGACCGAGGGGCAGGGCGCTGGCCGCGACGGGCAGCGTGACGGGCAGGGCAAGGGGCCGCGCCACGAGCGGCACGAGGGCAAGCGCCCGGACGGCAAGCGCCACGACGGGTCGCGCCACGACCAGCGCCCGCCGCGGGCCGAAAAGCCGATGGACCCCGACAGCCCGTTCGCCGTGCTGGCGGCGCTGAAGAACCGGACGTGACGGCAGGCCGCGGCGCGTTCTTCCGCGACATGGTCTTGTCCCGGGCGAGGGGCCGCTGATGTCGCGCCGGGCCGAGCGGGCGCGGCGCGAACTGGCGGCGGCCCCGCCCGCCGCGGTGGTCGAGACGATCCGGCTCGACCGTTGGCTCTGCCACGCGCGGGTGTTCAAGACGCGCAGCCTCGCCGCCGACCGGATCGCCGCGGGCGGCATCCGGGTGAACGGCGTCCCCTGCCGCAAGCCGGGGCAGGAGCTGCGGCCCGGCGACGTTGTGACCGCCGCCGTGCCGGGCGGGGTGCGCAGCCTCAGGATGCGGGCGCCCGGCGCACGGCGCGGACCGTCGGCCGAGGCGCGGCTGCTCTACGACGATCTCGATGCGCCTGCGGGGGACGGGGCGCCGGCCGCGCCCTGGCCCGACGAGGACGAGGATTGACGCCACGACACCGCGCGCGGCGCCCGCAACGGCTGCCTCGGGCGGGGGTCAGGGCGGTGAAGCGGGATTGAACCGGGCGCGGCGAAGGTCTAGGTGAAACCCCGCACTGGCCTTCCGACACTGGACTTCCGAGGAGTGACCGATGACCTATGTCGTGACCGACAACTGCATCATGTGCAAATACACGGATTGCGTCGAGGTCTGCCCGGTGGACTGCTTCTACGAGGGCGAGAACACCCTCGTCATCCATCCCGACGAGTGCATCGACTGCGGCGTCTGCGAGCCCGAGTGCCCCGCCGACGCGATCCGCCCAGACACCGAGCCGGACATGGAGGCGTGGGTCGAGTTCAACCGCAAGTACTCGGAACAATGGCCGGTCATAACCCGCAAGAAGGACCCGATGCCGGGTTACGAGGCGATGGACGGGGTGGCCGGGAAGCTCGAGAAATACTTTTCGCCGAACCCCGGCGAGGGCGACTGATCGGCGGGCGCGCCGGGCGCGCCGCCGGACCGGGGGCTGTCTGCCCCCGGACCCCCGAGGATATTTTCGTCAAGAGAGATGGGTAAAGCACCGTCCGGCTGGGCGGGGTGCGCTTCCGGAGGGCCGTGCTGGGTCGCGTCTTGGGCCGAGGGGTGCGGGTACCAGTCACATCCCCAAAGCGCCGGCGTCGACCAAGTGGGCGTTGACTGGGCACGCTTCTCGCCCGGATCCTCGGCCGCTCGTGGGCGCGTGTCCGCCGACTCGTTTCTACGCAAAAGGGTGAGCTCAGATCACGGAGCGTCGCCGTCCGCTCTCCCGGCCAGAATGCGGTGAGCGGGCCATCGACTCGGCCGGCTGATGCGCCGGGCTCTCTTAAGTCCGCGCTGATCCGATCGCCGGGAGCCGGTGGCCTCACATCTGCGAAGCGGCGGTGCCTACGACCCCGATCCAGCATCGCGCTCACCCGGCCACCGACTCATCCGAACGCCACGTCAGCGCAGCGAGCGTTCCCACCGACCGGTTGCCGGCACCGTTTCCCCTCACATTCCCGCAGCGGCGGCGTCGACGATTCCGTTCAGCATCGCGTTGACCGGCGCCATCGACTCGCCCGGGTAATGGCGGTGGCCGATCACGACCTTGCCGGGGGCGTCGGCGGCCTCGTAGACGAAGATGTTGTAGGGGCAGTACTGGATGTTGGCGATGTCGGCCTCCATCACCTGCCGCGACACCGCCGCCGAGCAGAACGAGAACGACTCGGCGTGGGTATAGAGATCCTTGGTGCCGCCCACGTCCGCCTTGGTGCGGGCGAGCATCTCGCCCACGTTGCTGGTCGCGTCGATGACCAGGCCGGCGTTGGTGATCGCCTGCTCGACCGAGAATTGCGCGTCGTCGAAGGGGACCTCGACGATCTTGGTATAGGCGGCCTCCTGCGCCAGCGCGGGGGCGGCCAGCGCGGCGAGGGCGGCGACCAGCGGGGGGCGGAGGGGCAGGCGGGCGAAGGGCAGGCGGGTCATGGCGTCGGTCCTTTCGGGTTGGGGTCTCACGTCGGGTCAGCGGCGGGGGCGGGCGCGGCAGGGGCGGCCTGCGGCGCGGCGGCGTCGGGTGGGACGGCCTCGACCGGGCGCGCGGGCGTGGCGGGGTCCCAGCCGGTCCGGGTCAGCATCTGCGCCAGCATCACCCAGAAGAACTCGTCGCCGGCGTAGCCCTCGATCCGGCCGACCTCGGTGCCCGCATCGGTCAGCACGAAGGTGGGGGTGAAGACGGGCGCGCGGCCGGTGAGCGTGACCCCCTCGGGCAGCGGGTCGTGGATGTCGAGGCGCACCAGCGGGGCGGCCTGCCCCTCGGCGGTGCGGGGGTAGGCGGGGGCGATCTCGGCATCCCAGCGCTTGCAGTAGCTGCAGCCGTCCCGTTCAAACATCAGCAGGCTGCGCTCGGCGGCCGCGGCGAGCGGCTGCACCGCCAGCACGAGGCCGAGCGCGGCGCCGAGGCGGGTGCGGCGGGGCAGACGTTGAGGGAACATATTCCAACCTCGTTGACTGTCTTGACCATCTGTCGCAGCGTCACTTCAACGCCGCAACCCCCCACGGGGTCCGCGGCCCCGCGCCGGGCAGCCCCCGGACGGCCGGCAGAGGGAGCGGTCCATGCCCGAGATCAGCTATGGCGGCGCGATCCTCGCCGGGCTTCTGTCGTTCCTGTCGCCCTGCATCCTGCCGATGGTGCCGTTCTACCTGTGCTATCTCGCCGGGGTCTCGATGGGCGAGCTGCGCGCCGACGGCGGGCTGAACCTCGGGGCGCGGCGCAGGCTCGTCGCGGGGGCGGTGGCCTTTGCGCTGGGGGTGACGACGATCTTCGTGCTGCTGGGGCTGGGGGCGACGGCGCTCGGCTCGGCGGTGTCGCGCTACCGGACCGAACTGAGCTGGGTCGCGGCCGGGGTGCTGCTGGTCTTCGGGCTGCATTTCCTCGGCGTGATCCGGGTGCCGTTCCTCTACCGCGAGGCGCGGCTCGAGGGGCCGGCGCAGCCGTCGTCGCTGGTCGGGGCCTATGTCCTGGGGCTCGCCTTCGGCTTCGGCTGGACGCCCTGCGCGGGGCCCGCGCTGGCGGCGATCCTGTTCGTGGCGGCCGGGATGGGCGAGGTCTGGCGCGGCGGCGCGCTGCTTCTGGTCTACGGGCTGGCGATGACGCTGCCCTTCGTGGTGGCGGCGATGTTCGCGGGGCCGTTCCTCGCCTGGGTCGGGCGGCACCGGGCGCTGATGGGGCGGGTCGAGAAGGTGATGGGGGTGATGCTGATCCTGTTCGCGGTGCTGATCGCCACGGACAGCGTGAACCGCATCGCCGCCCTGATGGTGGACAACTTCGACTGGAGTGCGACGACGCTATGAGACGCAAGGCGATGGTGGCCGCGCTGGCGGCGTGGGGGGCGATGGCGGGGGCGGCGCTTTCGGGCAGCGTGCCCCTGGGCGACGACGGGCTGCACAAGCCCGACTGGCTCAAGGACAGTTTCCGGGACGTGCGCGAGGACGCGGCCGAGGCCGCCGCCGCGGGCCGGGTGCTCATGCTGCTGGTCGAGCAGCAGGGCTGCATCTACTGCGCCGAGCTGCACGAGACGGTGCTGACCGACCCGCGCATCGACCGGCTGATCCGCGAGCGTTTCGACGTGGTTCAGATCGACCTCTTCGGCGGCACCGACGTGACCGACAGCGACGGCGAAGTGCTGAGCGAGAAGCGCATGGCCGGCAAGTGGGGCGTGACCGTGACGCCGACGCTGATGCTCATGCCCGCCGCGATCCCCGAGGGCGTGAGCGCCCCGCGCGCCGCGATGGCGGTGGTGCCGGGGGTGCTGGAAGCCGACCGGATGCTGGCGCTGCTCGACTGGGCGGCGGCGGGCGGGCCCGGGACGGGGCGCACGCTGCCCGAGGTGCTGCGGAAATAGCCGTCCGACCAACGTCGGAGGCGGGGCACCCAGAATTACCCCTTCTTTCGAGGGGTGATTCGTGATACAAGGTTGTCACATAAGACCGCGCCGGGTCCATATGGTCGCCGGGCGGTCGTGACTGTCACGCCGGTCGTCTGCCCGACTGGTATCGCCAAAGACCACACGGACCTCAGGGGGGCAAGAGCCCGCCCGAGGTTTTTTGCGCCCGAAGCCGCGCCACTGGAAGGAAACCTGATGTCCAAGAGCAAGAAGAACGAGTTCCGCCCCGATGATTTCGTGGTCTATCCGGCCCACGGCGTCGGCCGCATCGTGTCCATCGAAGAGCAGGAAGTGGCCGGCCTCAAGCTCGAGATGTTCGTGATCTCGTTCGAGAAGGACAAGATGACGCTGCGCGTGCCGACCGCGCGCGCGACCGAGATCGGGATGCGCTCGCTCGCCTCGCCGGACCTCGTGGACCGGGCGCTCGAGACGCTGAAGGGCAAGGCGCGGGTCAAGCGCGCCATGTGGTCGCGCCGCGCGCAGGAATACGAGCAGAAGATCAACTCGGGCGACCTGCTGTCGATCGCCGAAGTGGTGCGCGACCTGCACCGCTCGGACGACCAGCGCGAGCAGTCCTACTCCGAGCGCCAGCTCTACGAGGCCGCGCTCGATCGTCTGACCCGCGAGGTCGCGGCGGTCAGCGGCATCGACGAGGCCGGCGCGCAGCGCCGCGTGGGCGACGTGCTGACGGAGCGCGCGGCGTGAGTTTCGGCTGACGCAAGTTGGTGGGGCCGCCCGGTGGGGCGGCCTTTTTCTTTGCGGTGAACGGGCGGTCGCGTGTGGTCGCTCGATGTAGAGAATGTGGCAGCGTGAGAGGGAGCAGCGACCCAGCGCAGCAGGTGATGCCTACGCGCCAACGGCCGCGCGTCGTGCAGATCAGCGGCATCGGCGAGGCCGGCGCGCAGCGTAGCGTGGTCAACGTGCTGACGGCGCGCGGCGTGAGTTACGCCTGATGCAGGCTGGTGGGCCGCCCGCTGGGGCGGACCTGATCTTTAGGGGTGGGCGGAATGCAGGCGACCTGGCCTTTTCCGGTGGACGCGAACGACCCGGGGACGGGGATGGCGGCTGCGGTGTTTCTGGTCCTCGGCGTCGCCGGGGTGTTTCTCGTCCAGTATCTGCGCATGACGGGCCGCAACGACGATGCGTTCGGGGTCGGGCTGGTCGCGGGCGTCGCGATCATCGCCGCCTTGAGTGTCCTGTTGCGTCCCTAGCCGCTGGTGCGCCGCGCCGTGACCCGAGAACGGAGTTGGCGGCGGCGCCCGCCAACGGGCACCGCGTCGACCGCCTCCCCCGACGCCCGCCGCACCCTCGCCTTAACCCTACGGCATCGCCTCAGCGCCGCACCTCACCGCAGCGCCGCGAGAATCCGCGCCCAGGACCGCGCGCCCTTGG
Organism: Paracoccus panacisoli; assembly: GCF_042435015.1. Classification (NCBI taxonomy): domain Bacteria; kingdom Pseudomonadati; phylum Pseudomonadota; class Alphaproteobacteria; order Rhodobacterales; family Paracoccaceae; genus Paracoccus; species Paracoccus panacisoli. The sequence continues at coordinate 5,588 of NZ_JBHMQU010000052.1, forward strand.
CGAAGCTCTCGAGGTTGTATTTCTCGTTCGGCGAGTGGATGCGGTCGTTGTCGCGGCCGAAGCCGATCAGCATCACGTCTACGTCCAGCAGCCGCTGGAAATCGCCCGCGACGGGGATCGAGCCGCCCATGCCGATGAACGCCGCATCGCGCCCCCATTCGGCGTTGAGCGCGGCGCGGGCGGCCGCGAAGGCGGGGTCCGAGACGTCCATGCGGCTCGCCTGCGAGCTGCCGTGGGGGTGGAACTCGACGCTGCAATCCTCGGGGACATGGGCGCGGACATGGGCCTGCAAGGCGGCGCGGATCGCCTCGGGGTCCTGGGTGCCGACGAGCCGGCAGCTGACCTTGGCGCGGGCCTCGGCGGGCAGGACGGTCTTGAACCCGTCGCCGGCATAGCCGCCGCTGATCCCGTTGATCTCGAAGGTGGGACGGTTCCACACCATCTCGAGCCCGGTCCGCCCCGTCTCGCCCACCGGGTGGCGCAGGCCGACGCGCGAGAGATACTCGCCGGCGTCGAAGCCGAGGTCGTCCCAGTCGGCGCGCAGCTGGTTCGACAGCTCCTCGACGCCCTCGTAGAAGCCGGGCAGCGTCACCCGGCCGTCGGCGTCCTTGATCCCGGCCAGTGCGTTGGCGAGGATCTGGATCGGGTTCGCCGCCAGCCCGCCGAACATCCCCGAGTGCAGGTCGCGGTCGGCGGCGCGGACGACGATCTCCTCGCCCATCAGCCCGCGCAGCTGGGTGGTGATGGCGGGGCGGCCGTCGGCATACATCCCCGTGTCGCAGATCAGCGCGAGGTCGGTGGCGAACTCGGCGGCATTGGCCTGAAGGAAGGGCATGAGGTTCGGCGAGCCGCTCTCCTCCTCGCCCTCGAAAAGGAGCGTGAGCCCGGCGGGCAGCGCGCCGTGGGCGGATTTCCACGCCCGGCAGGCCTCGACGAAGGTCATGAGCTGGCCCTTGTCGTCCGACGCGCCGCGGCCGCGGATCACCGGGCCGTCGGGCGTGTCCTCGACCACCGGATCGAAGGGGTCGCGGGTCCAGAGCCCGATCGGGTCCACCGGCTGCACATCGTAATGGCCGTAGAACAGCAGCCGCCGTGCGCCCGAGCCGTCGGGCGCGGTCCGCGCCACCACCACCGGATGGCCCGCCGTCTCACGCACCTCGGCGGCAAAACCCAGCGCCGCAAGCTCGTCCCGCAGCCAGCCGGCGGCGCGGCGCACCTCGGGTGCATAGGCCGGATCGGTCGAGACCGAGGGGATGCGCAGGAACGTCTTGAGCCGGTCCAGCGCCGCCGGCTGTCCCGCGTCGAGCGCCGCCAGCACCTCGTCCAGGCGTGTATCGTTGGCCATCTGCATCCCTTTCCTGAGCAGTTTCATCGGGTTCCCATGACGACTTTTTGTCGCAACCGGGGAAAATGCGGGTGTTCCTGACGGGCTTTGACCCTTATCAAGGGCTCGCTCGCCCGACCGGACCATGGTCGGACCCAGCTACTGACGCAAGGGAGCCCGCGATGAACTACGATGCCGCACTCGAGCAGGCCATCCAACGCCTGCATGACGAAGGCCGCTACCGCACGTTCATCGACATCGAGCGGCGCAAGGGCGCCTATCCGCAGGCGGTCTGGACCCGCCCGGACGGGTCCGAGACCGAGATCACCGTCTGGTGCGGCAACGACTACCTCGGCATGGGCCAGCACCCGGCCGTGCTCGCCGCGATGCACGAGGCGCTGGACGCCACTGGCGCGGGGTCGGGCGGCACGCGCAACATCTCGGGCACGACGGTCTATCACAAGCGGCTCGAGGCCGAACTCGCCGACCTGCACGGCAAGGACTCGGCGCTGGTCTTCTCGTCGGCCTACATCGCCAACGACGCGACGCTCTCGACGCTGCGGAAGCTCTTTCCCGGGCTCATCATCTATTCCGACGAGCTGAACCACGCCTCGATGATCGAGGGGATCAAGCGCTTCGACGGCGCCAAGCGGATCTTCCGCCACAATGACGTCGCGCATCTACGCGAGCTGCTGGCGGCCGACGACCCGGCCCTGCCGAAGCTGATCGCCTTCGAATCGATCTACTCGATGGACGGCGATTTCGGGCCGATCGCCGAGATCTGCGACCTCGCGGTCGAGTTCAACGCGCTGACCTATCTGGATGAGGTGCACGCGGTCGGCATGTACGGCCCCCGCGGCGGCGGCGTGGCCGAGCGCGACGGGCTGATGGACCGCATCGACATCTTCAACGGCACGCTGGGCAAGGCCTTCGGCGTCTTCGGCGGCTACATCGCGGCGAGCGCGCGGATGTGCGACGCGATCCGCAGCTATGCGCCGGGGTTCATCTTCACCACATCGATCCCGCCGGCGGTGGCGGCGGGGGCGGCGGCCTCGATCGCGTTCCTCAAGACGCCCGCCGGGCAGGAGCTGCGCGACGCCCAGCAGCTGCACGCGCGCATCCTCAAGATGCGGCTGCGCGGGCTGGGGCTGCCGATCGACGACCGCGGCAGCCACATCGTCCCGGTTCATGTCGGCAACCCGGTGCACTGCAAGGCGCTGTCAGACATGCTGCTGTCGGATTTCGGCATCTACGTCCAGCCGATCAACTTCCCCACGGTGCCGCGCGGGACCGAGCGGCTGCGCTTCACGCCGTCGCCGGTCCACGACAGCCAGCAGATCGACCACCTGGTGCGGGCGATGGATGCGCTGTGGTCGCGATGCGCGCTAAACCGCCAAGTCGCGGTCGCCTGAGCCACATCGGCGGTGTTCGGCCTCGCATACCCGTGATAACCTGCGATTAACGAAAGAGTGCCAGATTCGACCGGAAGGGAGATTCGGGCGACGAGGAATGGGGCAGGCGGAATGATCGGGATGCGGGCGCCGGCGACGGCGGACGATTCCAGCTTGGGGCAGGGGACTCCGGCCAATGCGCCGGCGTTCGACGATTTCGAAATGCGGCTCGGCGACATCATGCGCGGCGAGCGGGCGACGATGGGCAAGTCGCTGCTCGACGTGCAGCGCGAGTTGCGCATCCGGGCGTCATATGTCGCCGCGGTCGAGAACTGCGACGTGTCGGCCTTCGACGCGCCGAGCTTCGTGTCGGGCTATGTGCGGTCCTATGCCCGCTATCTCGGCATGGACCCGGACTGGGTGTTCCAGCGCTTCTGCCAGGAGTCTGGGTTCCAGCCCGTCCACGGCATGGCGCCTGCCGCCGCCGGTCCCAAGCCCACGCGCCGCCCCGCCGATCCGGCCGAGGCGCTGGCCAACCCCAAGGCGCTGTTCATTCCGCAGAAGGAAAGCTTCTGGTCCTCGGTCGAGCCGCGGGCCATCGGCTCGGTGCTGGTCATGGCGGGGCTGGCGCTCGGGCTCGGCTACGGCGGCTGGGCGGTGCTGCAAGAGGTGCAGAAGGTCAATCTGACGCCCTCGGACCAGTCCCCCGCGGTGATTGCCACGCTCGACCCGGTGCAGGACAGCGCCGCGGCCGAGCCGGTGGACATGGCCGCGGCCGACCTGCCGCAGCCCGAGGCGCTGGATCGGGTCTATCGCCCGCAGGCGCTGGACGTGCCCGAGTTGACCCCGCGCGACACCCCGATCGCCGCGATCGACCCCGGGTTGCAGGCCGCCGAGACGCCGCAGGTGCGCGAGGCCGCCGCGGACCCCGCCATCACCGCGCCGTCGGCCGCCCCGTTGCCCGGGATGGCCGGGGTGCAGACCGCGATGGCCGGCCCGCAGCCGGAGGGTGCGGCGGTGCAGCCGGTGCGCACACTCGCCCCCGACGCCCCGCAGGTCGAGATCATGGCCGCCCGCCCCGCCTGGGTGCGGGTGAGCGCCGCCGACGGTACGGTGATCCTCGAGAAGACGATGGACGCGGGCGAGCGCTTCGCGCTGCCCTCGACCGAACAGCCGCCGGTGCTGCGCACGGGGAACTCGGGCGCGGTCTATTTCGCGGTGAACGGGCAGACCTACGGCCCGGCGGCGCCGGGGCCGCAGGTGGTGAAGAACGTGGAACTCTCGCCCACCGCGCTGACGCAGAAGTATGCGCTGGCCGATCCGGCCGCGGACCCGGAACTGGCGAGCATGGTGGCCATGGCCACGGTGCCGCCGGCGGCGACGGAAAACGGCGCGCCGGTGGAGTGATCGGCGCGCGGCGGCTGGGCCGGGGGTGAGCTTCGCAGGGAATGCGCTGTGCGGCGGGGTGGCGTCGCCTATCCGCGCTCGGGGGGCTGTACGGTTTTGTTCGATCTAGGCGACGGTCAGAGCGCCAGCTGATTGACACCGGTCTTGGCTCGTGACGCTCACCGCTCACCGCTCACCGCTCACCGCTCACCGCTCACCGCTCACCGCTCACCGCTCACCGCTCACCGCTCACCGCTCACCGCTCACCGCTCTCCGCTCTCCCAGCCCAACCCCGCCCGCGGTTGCCCCCGGCCGCCGCGGCGCCTATGTCTGGCGCGCGTCAGCGAAAGGCCCCGCGCGATGACTCACAACCCGATCCGCCCCTGGCGCAACATCGACCGCCGGCCGAGCCGCCGGATCATGGTCGGCAACGTCCCGGTGGGCGGCGACGCGCCGATCAGCGTCCAGACCATGACCAACACCGACAGCACCGACGTGCGCGCGACCCTCGCGCAGGTGATCGCGGCGGCCGACGCGGGTGCGGACATCGTGCGCGTCTCGACCCCCGACGAGGCCGCCACGCGGGCCCTGCGCGAGATCTGCCGGGAAAGCCCGGTGCCGATCGTCGCCGACATCCACTTCCACTACCGCCGCGCCATCGAGGCCGCCGAGGCGGGCGCCGCCTGCCTGCGGATCAACCCCGGCAACATCGGCGACGCTGCCCGCGTGCGCGGGGTGGTGCAGGCCGCAAAGGACCACGGCTGCTCGATCCGCATCGGCGTCAACGCCGGCAGCCTCGAACGGCACCTGCTGGAAAAATACGGCGAGCCCTGCCCCGCGGCCATGGTCGAAAGCGGGCTCGATCACATCAAGCTGTTGCAGGACAACGACTTCCACGAGTTCAAGATCAGCGTGAAGGCGTCTGACGTGTTCCTCGCCGCCGCCGCGTACCAGCAGCTGGCCGAGGCGACGGACGCGCCGATCCACCTCGGGATCACCGAGGCGGGGGGTCTGCGCGGCGGCACCGTCAAGTCGGCGGTGGGGATGGGCAACCTGCTGTGGATGGGGATCGGCGATACGATCCGGGTCTCGCTTTCGGCCGATCCGGTCGAGGAGGTGAAGGTCGGCTATGAGATCCTCAAGTCGCTGGGGCTGCGGACGCGGGGGGTGCAGATCATCTCGTGCCCGAGCTGCGCGCGGCAGGGGTTCGACGTGATCGCCACGGTCGAGGCGCTGGAAAAGCGGCTTGAGCACATCAAGACGCCGATGAGCCTGTCGATCATCGGCTGCGTGGTGAACGGGCCGGGCGAGGCGCTGATGACCGACCTCGGCTTCACCGGCGGAGGGGCCGGGTCGGGGATGGTCTATGTCGCGGGGCGGCAGAGCCACAAGATGTCAAATGCCCAGATGATCGACCATATCGTCGAGCTGGTCGAGCAGCGCGCGGCGGCGCTGGCAGAGGCTGGCGCACCGGCACCGGGGACCGGTCCGGGCGACGCGCCGGTGGCGACAGCTTGCTCGGCCTCCTGACGGCTGGATCCTGAGCGCCCCGGGGCAGGGGGCGCCGCGGCCCGTCAGGGCAGCAGCGCCGTCACGATCCCCGGGAACATCGTGATCAGCACCACCAGCAGGCAAAGCATCAGGAAGAACGGGAACGTCATCCGCGCGATGGTGAAGATGCCGCGCTCGGTCAGACCCTGGATCACGAAGAGGTTGAACCCCAGCGGCGGGGTGATCTGCGCCATCTCGACCACGATCACGAGGTAGATGCCGAACCACACGGGGTCGAGCCCCGCCGCCACCACCGCCGGCAGCACCACCGAGGTCGTGAGCACCACGATCGAGATGCCGTCGAGGAACATCCCCAGCAGGATGTAGAAGAGCGTCAGCACCAGGACCAGCATCGCCTCGCTCAGCCCCAGCCCGGCGATCAGCCGGGCGAGGTCGGCGGGCAGGCCGGAAAAGCTCATCGCCTTGGTGAGGTAGGCCGCCCCCAGCAGGATCAGCCCGATCATGCACGAGGTCTTCGCCGCGCCGACCAGCGCCTCGACGAAGCTTGCCCGCGTCAGCCCGCCCGAGGCCGCGGCGATGATCAGCGCGCCGAGGACGCCCAGCGCGGCGGCCTCGGTCGCGGTGGCGATGCCGGCGTAGATCGAGCCGATCACAGCCACGATCAGCGCCACCACCGGGATCAGCAGCCGCGCGCGGACGATCTTTTCGGTCAGGCTGATGCGCTCGATCCCCTGCGGCATCCGCTCGGGGTTCATCAGCGCCCAGATCACGATGTAGCCTGAGAAGAGCGCCATGAGCAGCAGCCCCGGCAGGATGCCCGCGATGAAGAGCCGGGTGATCGAGACCTGCGCCGCGACCCCGTAGACGATCATCACCACCGAGGGCGGGATCAGCAGCCCCAGCGTGCCCGCGCCCGCCAGCGAGCCGATGGCGAGCCGGTCGTCATAGCCGCGCTTCTTCAGCTCAGGCAGCGAGATGCGGCCGATGGTGGCGGTGGTGGCCGCCGACGAGCCCGACACGGCGGCGAAGATGCCGCAAGCCACCACGTTGACGTGCGCCAGCCGCCCCGGCAGCCGTTGCAGGAACGGCGCGAGCCCGGTGAACATGTCCTGCGCCAGCCGGGTGCGGTACAGGATCTCGCCCATCCAGATGAACAGCGGCAGCGCGGTCAGCGTCCAGTTCGACGACGCCTCCCACGCGGTGGTGGCGAAGATCATCCCGGGCGGGGACGAGGTGAAGGCCCAGATCGTGAACCAGCCGGTCAGGATCAGCGCCAGCCCGATCCAGACGCCCGCGCCCAGCAGGACGATCAGGACGAGGGCGATGGTCAGGGCCTCGATGGAACTGGTCATCTCACTCTCCGTGGCCTTGCGCGTCGCGGTCGTCCTCGGGCACCGGGCGCCCGGTCAGGCGGCGGAGCAGCCGCTCGACCAGGGCCACCGCCAGCAGGACCATCCCCACCGCCATCGAAAGCTGCGGGATCCACAGCGGCACGGCCAGCAGCCCCTGCGAGACGTCCCCGAACACCCAGCTTTCGCGGACATAGGCGAGGATGTGCCACGCGGCCCACAGCATGAGGCCGACGCCCAGCGCCGTCACCACGGTGTCGAGCGCCCGCCGCGCCCCCACGGGCAGCGACTCAGAGATCACCGTGACGCGGATGTGGTCGCCCGCGTTCAGCGTCATCGGCAGGGCGAGAAACATCGAGGCGGCGAGCATCCAGCCGGCGAAGTCATCGGCCGACTTGATCTGCGCGCCCATCAGCCGGGCGGCGATCTGGGCGAGGATCAGCGCGGCGATGCCGGCCAGCGCCACGCAGGCCAGCGCGCCCGCGGCACGGTAGAGGAAACGGGTGACACCCATCGGACGGCCTTTGCGATGCGAGGGGCGCGTCCGCCGCCCGGCCGGGCCGGACCGGGGACGCGCCGGACGGCGTCAGGGACGATAGGCGCGCATGATCTCGGCGACGCCCTCGCCGCCCGAGGCCACCCACTCGTCGGCCATGGTCTTGCCCACCGACGACAGGTCGGTGACCAGCGCGGCCGGCGGCTCGTGGATCTCCATCCCGTTGGTCTTGAGGGTCTCGGTGGCCTTGGCGTTCGCCTCTTCGGCCATCGCCCAGCCGCGGGTCTCGGCGGCGGCGGCGGCGTCGGTCAGCGCCTTCTGGCTTTCCGGCGGCAGCGCGTCGAAGGCCGCCTGGTTCACCAGCACCATGTTCTTCGGGATGAACGCCCGCAGGTCATAGTAGTGCTTGACGAAATCCCACGCCTGGCTGTCCACCCCGGTGATCGGCGAGGTCAGCATCCCCGAGATCACCCCGGTCGAGAACGCCTGCCCGATCTCGGCCGAGGCGACCGTGGCCGGGACCGCGCCCATCAGCTCGGCAAAGCGCGCGGTGGTCGGGTTGTAGGCGCGGAACTTGACGCCCTTGAGGTCGGCCGCGCTTTCGATCGGGGTCTTCATGTAGATCCCCTGCGGCGGCCACGGCTCGGCCCACAGGATCTTAAGCCCTTCGCCGGCCAGTTTCTTCTCATAGACGGGTTTCGAGGCGTCCCACAGCTTCTTCGCGTCCTCGAAGGTGGTGGCGAGCAGCGGCACCGAGTCGGCGGCGTAGATCGGGTCCTCGTTGGCGAGCGCCGAGATCAGCACCTCGCCGATCGGGACGACATTGCGCTGCACCCCGCGCTTGAGGTCGGTGCGCGACAGAAGCACCGCGTTCGACTTGACGTCGAGCGTCAGTGCGCCGCCGGATTTCTCGCCCACGTCGGCGGCGAACTGGCGGATGTTCTCGGTGTGAAAGTTGCCGTCCGGATCATGCGCGGACATCTGCCAGGTCTCGGCGGCGAGCGGGGCGGCGACCAGCGTCGCGCCCAGCAGCGCGCCCGGGATCACGGTGGCGAAAAGACGGTGAAGCATCGGTTCTTCTCTCTCTCCTGTTGGGCGCCGTTTGCGGCGCGTCTTGTGATTAGGCGCGGGTGACGCCGAGCCGGGCCGAAAGATCGGCGTGGTCGAGGGACCAGATCAGGTCAAAGGCGCCCGCGTGGTGCAGGTCGGCCCCAGCCAGCGCGGGCAGCTCTGCCGCAAGCTCGGCCGCGGCCGCGCGGGTGAGCGTGTCGGCCATCAGCACCCGCCGCATCACCCGATGGGTGCCCGCCTCGGAGGGGAGGGGGGTCGAGAGCGCCGGATCGGGCGCGAGCAACTGCACCCGCAGCACCTCGGGCCGGCTGGCGAGCGCTGCAGCGAGGTCGGAGGCGCGGGCGGCGGCGGCCTCATCGCCCGCCGTGGCGTCGCCCAGTTCGGCCAGCGCCACGGCGCAACCGGCGCCGAGCCCGGCCTCGGCGTTGACCGCCATCACCCGGCGCTGGGTGTTGCCCATGCGGGCGAAGTTGCGGTTCGACCAGTCGGTCTGCCGGGTGAAGGCCGCGCGATAGGCGTCCGAGGTGAAGGTGTCGAGGCTCTCGGTGCGGTAGATCGCCAGATAGCGCCGCGCGGTGTCGTCATGCGCGCGGTAGCGACGCGCCCAGAGCATTCCGGGGATGGCGACCCGCTCCTCCATGTGCTCGCGGTCGTACCAGGCGTTGAAATCCGCCTCATGCGCGGGGTCGATGTCGGTCCAGACGAAAAGCTGGCCGTTCGCGGTCGGTGTCAGGTTCATGTCGGGTTCCCGGGCATCCGGCCGCGAGCGTGGCCGAGATTTCCGATCCTGACAAGCCGCGCGACGCAGGCCCGATGGAGCGGCCCGCGCCGGCGGGGTCCGCCCCCGGGGCAGGGGCGGGCCGTGAGGGTGAGCGGCCTTAAGTCGAGATGAAGTCCCGCACGAAGGGCGTCGCGGGCCGGGCGCGGATGTCCTGCGGGCGGCCGATCTGCTCGATCCGTCCCATTGACATGATGACCACCAGATCGGCCAGCTCCATCGCCTCGTCCTGGTCGTGGGTCACGAAGACCGTGGTCAGGCCGGTCTCGTCGTGGATCTCGCGCAGGCCCTGGCGCAGTTCCTTGCGCACCTTGGCGTCGAGCGCGCCGAAGGGTTCGTCGAGCAGCAGCATCCGCGGCTCGATGGCCAATGCGCGGGCCAGCGCGACCCGCTGGCGCTGGCCGCCCGACAGCTGGCTGGGGTAGCGGTCGCCGATGTGGGGCAGCTGGATCAGCGCCAGCAGCCGGGTCACGCGGCGGGCGATCTCGGCCTTGGGCGGGCGGGTGGCGCGCGGGCGCGCGGCGAGGCCATAGGCGATGTTGTCGAACACCGTCATGTGCCGGAAGAGCGCGTAGGACTGGAAGACGAAGCCCGCGCGGCGTTCCTGCACGCTCATCCCGGTCGCGTCCTGCCCCTCGAACAGCACCCGCCCCGCGGTCGGGTATTCGAGGCCCCCGAGGATGCGCAGCAGCGTCGTCTTGCCCGACCCCGACGGCCCGAGCAGCGCGACGAGCGCCCCGCCGGGGATGGTCAGCGACACGGGGTGCAGCGCCGCGGTGGTCCCGAACTGCTTAGAGATTTCGTCGATCTCGATCAGCATCAGCCTCTCTCCCCTCTCAATGCCGGCGCTGCGCGGCGAGCGCGTCGGCGTGGCGGATTTCCAGCAGCGCCTTGATCATCAGCGTCACCAGCCCGAGGACGCCCAGCGTCGCCGCCATCGAGAACGCGGCGATCGACAGGTATTCGTTGTACAGCATCTCGATGGTAATCGGCATGGTCGCGGTCTTGCCGCGGATCTTGCCCGACACGACCGCGACCGCCCCGAACTCGCCCATCGCGCGGGCGTTGCAGAGCAGCACGCCGTAAAGCAGCGCCCAGCGGATGTTGGGCAGGGTCACGGTGCGGAACACCCGCCAGCCCGAGGCGCCGAGGGTCAGGGCGGCTTCCTCTTCGGCGCGGCCCTGTTCGATCATCACCGGAATCAGCTCGCGGGCGACGAAGGGGAAGGTGACGAACATCGTCGCCAGCACGATCCCCGGCAGGGCGAAGACGATGGGAAACCCGTGCGCCACCAGCCAGCCGCCGATCAGCGAGTTGGCCCCGAAGGTCAGCACGATGCAAAGCCCCGCCACCACCGGGCTGACCGAGAACGGCAGGTCGATGAGGGTGATCAGCACCGCCTTGCCGCGAAAGTCGAACTTGGTGATCGCCCAGGCCGCGGCGAGTCCGAAGAGGGCGTTCAGCGGCACCGCGATGGCCGCGACGATCAGCGTCAGGCGGATCGCAGGCCAGGCCTGCGGATCGGCGAGGCTCGCCAGCGCCGGGCCCACGCCGCGGGCCAGCGCCTCGGCGAAGACCGTGACCAGCGGGGCCAGCACCAGCACCGCAAGCCCCAGCACCGAGACGAGGATCAGCGCCCGCCGCGCGGCCGGGGCCTCGTCCGTGGGGGCGCGGAAGCGGCCCGCCTTGGGCGGGCGCGGCGCGGGGTGGGTCAGGGACAGGTCAGACATAGCCGATCCTCCGCCGGCTCCAGATCTGGATGAGGTTGATCGCCAGAAGCAGCGCGAACGAGATCAGCAGCATGACGATGCCGATGGCGGCGGCGGCGTCATAGTTGAACTCTTCCAGCTGGATGACGATCAGCAGGGGGGCGATCTCGGTCACCAGCGGGATGTTGCCGGCGATGAAGATGACCGAGCCGTATTCGCCCACCGCCCGCGCCAGCGCGAGGGCAAAGCCGGTCAGCGCGGCCGGCGCCAGCATCGGCAGGATCACCTTGCGCAGCGTGGTCAGCCGCGAGGCGCCGAGCGTGGCCGACGCCTCTTCGACCTCGCGGTCGATCTCTTCGATGACCGGCTGGACGGTGCGGGTGACGAAGGGCAGGCCGACGAAGATCAGGGCGATCAGGATGCCCCATTGCGAATAGGCGATCTTGATCCCGAGCGGCGCCAGCGCCGCGCCGAAGACCCCGTTCGGGGCGTAGAGCGCGGTCAGCGCGATCCCCGCGACGGCGGTGGGCAGCGCAAAGGGCAGGTCCACCGCCGCGTCCAGCAGCCGCCGGCCGGGGAAGCGATAGCGCGACAGCACCCACGCCAGCACCACGCCGAAGACGAGGTTGAAGAGCGCGGCGAGGAACGACAGCCGGAACGACAGCCAGAGCGCCCGCCAGACGCGCTCGCGGTTGACGGTGGCCCAGATGCCCGCCGCCCCGTAGTCGGCGCCCTTGAGCAGCAGGGCGCCGATCGGCAGCAGCACCACGATCGAGAGCATCGCGACCGTAATCCCCATCGCCGGGCCGAAGCCGGGCATGGGAGAGGGCTGGCGGAACGGCCCTCGGCTCATTTCGGCACGTAGATCTGGTCGAAGATGCCGCCGTCGCCGAAGTGCTCGGGCTGTGCCTTGGCCCAGCCGCCGAAGTGCGAGATGTCGACGAGGTCGATCTTGGGGAAGCGCGCCACGTCCTCGGGCGCCGCGGCCGAGGTGTCCCACGCGCGGTAGTAATGCTTCCACGCCAGCGCCTGCCCCTGCGGCGAATAGAGGAAGTCGAGATACCCCTGCGCCAGCTCGCGCTGGGCGTCGCTGGTGATGTTGGCGTCCACCACCGCGACCGGTGGCTCGGCCAGCACCGAGACCGAGGGCACCACGATGTCGAACTTGTCGTCGCCAAGCTCGGCAAGCGCCAGGTAGGCCTCGTTCTCCCACGCGAGCAGCACGTCGCCGATGCCGCGCTGCGAGAAGGTGGTGGTGGCGCCGCGGGCGCCCGAGTCGAGGACGGGCACGTTGCGGAACAGCTTGCCCACGAACTCTTTGGGGTCCTGGCCGTTGCGCTCGGCCCACGCCCAGGCGGCGAGATAGTTCCAGCGCGCCCCGCCCGACGTCTTGGGGTTCGGGGTGATGACCTGCACGCCGTCGGCGACGAGATCGCCCCAGTCCTTGATGCCCTTGGGGTTCCCCTCGCGGACGAGGAACACGATCGTCGAGGTGTAGGGCGAGGAGTTGTGCGGCAGCCGCTTCTGCCAGTCGGCCGGCAGCTTGCCCGCCGCGGCGATGCGGTCGATGTCCGAGGCGAGCGCCAGCGTCACCACCTGCGCCCCCAGCCCCTCGACCACCGCGCGCGCCTGCGCGCCCGAGCCGCCGTGGCTCGTCTCGATCTGCGGGGCGTCGTGGCCCTGTGCGGTCCAGTACTCGGCGAAGGCGGCGTTGATGTCGCGGTAGAGCTCGCGCGTCGGGTCATAGCTGACGTTGAGCAGCGACTCGGCGCGGGCCTGACCGAGGCCGAGCGCCAGGGCTGCGGCGATCACGCCCCAGCCGATCAGCGGCCGCAGTCGCGCCAGCGGCGCCATGATCTCGGCGGTGGTCAGCGGGGCGGGGCGGGGGGCGATAGAGCCAAGGGTGGGACGGTCCATCGGGTCATTCCTTCTTGAGCTGCGCGGGCCGCAGGGCCGGCTTGCCCGATAAATATCGACCTCACCTGTCGTCTTTAGCAAGCAGAAAATATCGGCTTTTCTTGTCGTGATTAAGAAAGGAAGATTCGTCGCCGCGGCTGCCGGAGGGCAGGCGCGGCCCCTCGCCCGGCGGGCGGGCGAGGAATGAATGACCGCCAGAGCGGGGCGTGGGGAGGTTTTGGTCCTTGGCGCCGGACGGATCAGGCGTCGGCGATGACCTGTGCGGACAGCGCGTCCGAGCGCATCAGGTCGGCCAGCGTCAGCGAATCGATGATCTGCAGATAGCCCGAGAACACGTCCGCAAAGGTCCGGCGGATGCGGCACGTTTCTTCATCCGTGCAGTCGGGGCAGCGCTGGTAGGCGGTGCGCGACAGGCAGGGCAGGGGCGCGAGCGGCCCGTCGATCAGCCGCAGCAGATCGGCGAGCTTTACCTCGGACGGCGGCTGCGCGAGCAGATACCCCCCCGCCCGGCCGCGCCGCGAGGCGATCACGCCCGCGTCGCGGATCTCGAGCAGGATGTGTTCGAGAAACCGCTTGGGGGTTCCGGCGCGCTTGGCGACCTGCTCGATGGACAGCGCCTGCGGCGCGCCGCTGGCGGCCTCGTCAGCCAGCACCAGCAGCGCCTTGAGCGCGTATTTCATCTTCTGCGTGATCATGGGCTAGCCCTAGGCAGACGCCGGCCGGGACGCAAGCAAGCGGGTCTGTTGGTGAAAGACGATCAGCAGATAGGGGGCGACGTGGCGGAATGCCAGCCGGGGGAAGCGAGGGAGGGGGGCGCGCTAGCGCGGCGCTCATGCGCGTCGCACCCCGTGTCGGCTGCAGCGCGGCGCCGGTCGGGTCCCAGCGGTCAAACCGTGGGCGCGGTGGGCAGGTCGCGTCCGCAACCCCTTCACTGGAAGCCAACGAGGCACGGGCGCCGGGGACGGCCACCCCACCCCCCACGCCCGGTCCCGCCGCCAACCCCTGCGGTGCCGTCCCCTTCAGAACGACAGCGTGGCCGCGCCTGCCCGGACCTCGGCGAACATCGCGCTGGCGCCCTTGATCTCCACCCCGTCGATCAGGTCGCCGGCCTCGTAGCCACGGGAGGTCACGCAAGGCGGGCACGCCCAGATCGTGCCGCCGCGGGCCTGAAACGCGCTGATGAGGCTCGCCAGCGGCTCGAGCGGCGGGACGTGGGTCAGGGCGTGGCCCCTGCGCCGGACCAGGTCCACCGCGGCGCTGGTCAGAAAGACGAACACCTCCATCCCCGCGGTCTGGGCGCCGTTGGCGAGGGTGAAGGCCACCGACGACAGCTCTGAGTCGATGCCCTTCGTCATCACGATCACCAGTTTGTCGGTCGTCGCATCCATGATAGGTTTCCTTTCGTTCAGGATGTTCCGCGCCGAGTATGCGCCTTGTCCGAAGGGTCCGGCTTTGGCCGCGAGACCGGAAAGCTTGATCGCAACGCCGGACCTGCCGCCGGAACCCGTCGCGGCGCTGCTGGCCGCGGCCTTGCGGCGGGTGCGGATCACCGACTCGATGCAGTACTGCTACATGCCCTCCGGCGACTGGGAGACGGACGCCACCCCCGCCGCGTGGAAGCCGCACGACGCGGTCAGCTTCCATATTCTCGCCGAGGGGACCTGCTGGCTCGAGATGGGCGGGCAGCGGCGCACCCTGCGCGCGGGCGACATCGCGGCCTTTCCGTTCGGCACGCCCCACCGCATCGGCGCGGGCGCGGGCGGGCCCGAGATCGACCCCGGCGGGGCGCTGCCCCCGGGTCCGTGGCGCGAGACGCCGGTGCTGCGGTTCGGCGGGGGCGAGCGGGTGGTCCGCATCCTCTGCGGCTACGTCCGGTGCGAGGCGCTGTCCTTCGGCCCCTTCCGCGCGGCCCTGCCCGAGCTGGTGCTCGTCGCCACGGCGGGCGGCGACGACTGGCTTGCCCCCATCGTGGCCCGCATCGTGACCGAGGTGGACGCGCCGCAGGGGGGCGGCACGGCGATCCTCGAGCGGCTCACCGAACTCGCGCTCATCGAGGTGCTGCGCCGGCAGTTGCTGGCCGAGCCGCGGGGGACGACCGGCTGGCTTTCGGCGATCCGCGATCCGGTGGTGGGGCGCTGTCTCGGGCTGATGCACGCCGACCCGGCGCGGCCCTGGACGGTGGCGCTGCTGGCGCGCGAGGCCGGGGCCTCGCGCAGCGTCATCGCCGCGCGCTTCGCCGCCCGGCTGGGCCGCACGCCGATGTCCTATCTGCGCGACTGGCGCCTGCTGCTGGCGCGCGAGCGGCTGGCCCGCGCGGACGTCTCGATCGGCGCGCTGGCCGAAGAGAGCGGCTACGGCTCGGAGGCCGCCTTCTGCCGCGCCTTTGCCCGTGCGACGGGCTGCCCGCCGGGCGCGTACCGGGCGCGCATGGCGGGCTGAAAGGGCAGGTTTCCGTCGGGGTCAAGGGGGCCGAAGCCCCCCTCAGACCTCAGCCTTTCGCTTCGGCCCGGATCTGCGTCACGGCGGCCTCGAGCCCGCTCGAGGGGATGCCGCGCAGCAGTTCGGGGCCGATCACGAAGGTCGGCGTGCCCATGATCTGCATCTGCTCGGCCAGCTGCCGGTTGGCGCGGATCTCGGCCGTCACCTCTTCGGTGTTCATCCGCTGGATGATCGCCTGCGAGTCCAGCCCCTGATCCTTCGCCAGCGCCCCGAGCGACTCGAGCGTCACCGCGCCGCGGATCTCGTAGAGCTTGTCGTGCGCGGTCTTGTAGGCCGCGTCGCCGGCGATCTGGCGAACCGCGATGGCATAGCGCGAGGCGAGCTCGCTCTCTTGCCCGAGGATCGGGAACTCCTTGAGGATCAGGCGGATGTTGCCGTCCTTCTCGACCAGCGCGTCGACCTCGGGGGCGATCTTGCGGCAGTAGCCGCAGCGATAGTCGATGAACTCGACCACGGTCAGGTCGCCCTTCGGGTTGCCGCCGACCCACGAGTGGCCGTCGTCGAAGATCGCGGCCTTGTGCGTCTCGACCAGCACGCGGTCGTTCTTGGCCTCGTCGGCCAGGCGCTGCGCCTCCATCTTGTTCACCGCCTCGATCAGCACCTCGGGGTGGTCCATGATGTAGTCGCGGACGGCGGCGCCGAAGGCCTCGCGCTCGGCGTCGGTCATCTGCGCCGGGTCGAAGGCGGCGGCCGGCAGGGCGGTCAGCGGCAGGGCGGCGGCGGCGGCAAGCGCCGCGGCGGTGAGCACGGATTTCATCGCGGGTCCTTTCGGGTTTCGCGCGCGACCTTGGCGGGTCGGGGCGCCGCTGTCCAGCCCGCGCCGGGGGCGCGAGGCGCTTGACCCGTCCCCCGCGGCTCGGCCACAAGCGCCCCCTGACGAAGAGCCGAGGGGGCAGCAGATGAGACAGTCACGACGCGGCCAGGTGGACCCGTTCATCGTCATGGACGTGATGGAGGCCGCGCGCCGCGCCGAGGCCGCTGGCCGCCGCATCGTCCACATGGAGGTCGGCCAGCCCGCCACCCCCGCCCCCGCGGTGGCCCGCCGGACACTGGCGGCGGCGCTGGACCAGCCGCTCGGCTACACCGTCGCGTTGGGCCTGCCGGCGCTGCGCGAGGCGATCGCCGGGCTCTACCGGCGCTGGTACGGGGTCGAGCTGGACCCCGGCCGGGTGGTGATCACCGCGGGCTCCTCGGGCGCGTTCCTGCTGGCCTTCGCGGCGCTCTTCGAGGCGGGCGACCGGGTGGCGGTGGGCGAGCCGGGCTATCCGAGCTACCGCCAGATCCTGCGCGCCATGTCGGTCGAGCCGGTGGGGATGCCGACCCGCTTCGAGAACCGCTATCAGCCGGTGCCCGATGACATTCCGGCGGACGTGCAGGGGGTGATGCTCGCCTCGCCCGGCAACCCCTCGGGGACGATGCTCGACCACGCGGCGCTGGCGGCGCTGGCCGCGCGCGCGTCCGAGATCGGCGCGGCGCTGATCTCGGACGAGATCTACCACGGGCTGAGCTACGGGGCGCGCTGCGTCAGCGCGCTCGAGGTCACCGACGACGTGGTGGTGATCAACAGCTTCTCGAAGTTCTTCAGCATGACCGGCTGGCGGATCGGCTGGATGGTCGTGCCGCCCGATCTGGTCCGCACCATGGACCGGCTGGCTGCGAACATGTTCATCTGCCCGCCGCACGTGAGCCAGGTGGCGGCGCTGGCCGCGCTTTCGCCCGAGGGCGAGGCCGAGGCGCAGGCGAACCTTGCCGTCTATGCCGAGAACCGGCGGCTGCTGCTCGACCGGCTGCCGGCGATCGGCTTCGACCGCATCGCGCCGCCGGACGGGGCCTTCTATCTCTACGCCGACGTCTCGGCCCTGACCGACGACAGCGCCGCGCTCGCGGCCGAGATCCTCGAGACGGCCGGGGTGGCGGTCACGCCGGGGATCGACTTCGACCCGGTGCGGGGGCGGCAGACGCTGCGCTTCTCCTATGCCGGGGCAACCGACGAGATCGCGCTGGGGCTCGAGCGGCTGGGCGCATGGATGGCGGCGCGATGAGGCGATGGGCGGCGCTCATGGTGGCGCTGGCGCTGCTGCTGCCGGGGCTGGCGCGGGCCGATGCGCCCGTGGCGTTCGATCCCGCCCGCAGCAGCCTGACCGCCGAGGGCCGCGACACCGGCGCGCCGCGCCCGCTGACCCTCGTGCTGGGGCTGAGCCGCGCGGTGCCGGTCCGGGTCGCGGTGATCGACGGGCCGCCGCGGCTGGTCGTCGATCTGCCGTCGGCCGAGCCGCCCGCGGCGACGGACGCGCCCTTGCCGCAGGCGCTTCGCTGGGGCGCGGCCCCGCAGGGCGGCGCGCGGGCGGTGATGACCCTGCCGGGGCCCATGCAGGTGGAAAGTGCGGCAATGCGCGGGGGGCCGCCGGCGTCGCTGGTCCTGCGCCTCGCGCCCGTCGCGCCCGAGGCCTTCGCCCCGCGCCGCGACACGCTGACCGTGCTGCGCGGCCTGCCCGCGCCCGCGACGGCGCCCGCGCCGGTCGGGGACGGGCGGCTCAAGGTGGTGCTCGACCCCGGCCACGGCGGCATCGACCCCGGCGCGCAGGTGGGCGGCATCTCCGAGGCCGCGGTGATGCTGGGGTTCGCGCGCGAACTCGCCGCGGCGCTTGAGGCGCGGGGCATTGCGGTGGCGCTGACCCGCGGCGACGACAGCTTCGTGCCGCTCGAGCGACGCACCAGCATTGCCCGCGCGCAAGGCGCCGACCTGTTCCTGTCGCTGCACGCCGACGCGCTGCCCGCGGGCGAGGCGGCGGGGGCCACGATCTACACCTGGGACGCCCAGTCGAATGACCGCGCCGCGCGCCAACTCGCGATGCTGCACGACCGCAGCGACCTGCTGGCCGGGCTGGACCTGTCGGACGCGGGCGAGGATGTCAGCCGGGCGCTCATGGACCTGGCCCGGCTCGACACCCAGCCGCGCAGCCAGGATGCCGCCCGCCACCTCGTTGCGCGGATGAACGCGGCCGGGGTGACGATGCACCGGGTGCCGGTGCGGGGGGCGGCGTTCTCGGTCCTCAAGTCGCCCGACATCCCGTCGCTGCTGCTCGAGATGGGGTTCCTGACCGATCCGGGCGACCGCGCCAACCTGTTCGACCCCGACTGGCGGGCGCGGGTCGCGGGCGCCATCGCCTCGGGCGTCGAGGCCTGGGCCGCGGACATGGCGGGCAAGCCCGCGCCCGACCGCGCCGAGGCGCCGGACGCGGCACCCCCCGAACCCGGCGGCTGACCGCTGACCGGGCTGCGGCCTGACGCAAGCTTGCTTTGACCCCGGGGGGGTGGGCCGCTATAGGTGCGCCCCGATTGGCTGGGTGGGCCCTCTTTTGATCCGTTTCGTCCTGAACTTCATCGGCGCCGTGTTTTCGTGGTTCGTGACCGCGACGGTGTTCCTGGCGCTGGGTCTCGGCGGCATCTTCTGGCTCTATGCCCGCGACCTGCCCTCGACCGACGAGCTCAGCCGCTACAGCCCCAAGACGATCAGCCGGATCTATTCCGGCGAGGGCAAGCTGATCGACGAATTCGCCGAGGAACGCCGCATCTTCGTCCCGGTCGCCGAGATCCCGCCGGTGGTCAAGGACGCGTTCATCTCGGCCGAGGACAAGAACTTCTACACCCACCCCGGCTATGACCCGCGCGGCATGGCCGCCGCGGCGGTCGAGCTGGTCCGCTCGCGCGGGGAAAGCGTGCGCGGCGCCTCGACCATCCCGCAGCAGGTGGCCAAGAACTTCTTTCTCAGCGCCGACCGCACCGCCGAGCGCAAGATCAAGGAGCTGATCATCGCCGCGCGTCTGACCCGGACGCTCAGCAAGGACCAGATCCTCGAGCTGTACCTGAACGAGATCTTCCTCGGCCAGAACAGCTACGGGGTCGGCGCCGCGGCGCAGACCTATTTCAACAAGCCCCTGGGCGAGCTGGCCCCGCACGAGGCGGCGCTGCTGGCCGCGATGCCGCAGGCGCCCTCGCGCTCGGTCGTGCGCGACAAGGACCGCCTGACCGAGCGGCGCAACTATGTCCTGCGGCAGATGTGGGAGAACGGCTATCTGACCCAGGCCGCCTTTAAGTCCGAGGCGGCGCTGCCCTTGCGCTCGGTCCAGAACGGCGACTTCCCGGCGTTCCGCAACAGCCTGCCGCCGCGCGACTATTTCACCGACGAGATCCGCCGCCAGCTCTCGGCGCAGTTCGGCGAGGAGGAGTTCTTCTCGGGCGGCCTGTCGATCCGGGCCACGGTCGAGCCGCAGTTGCAGAAGATCGCCGCCAAGGCGCTGCAGGACGCGCTCGAGCGCTATGACCGCGGCATCGGCCTGTGGCGCGGGACCGGGCAGAGGATCGACCCGGCCGAGCTGGGGTCCGAGCCGCAGTGGCGCACAGCGCTGGCCAAGGCCAAGGTGCCGCGCGATATCGACGGCTGGTATCCGGCGGTGGTGCTGTCGCTCGGCAAGTCCGACGCCCAGATCGGCATCGAGGGCATCCCGCCCTCCGAGGCCGAGCCGCAGGTGATCCCGGCCCGCGACGTGCAATGGGCCCGCAAGCTCATGCCGGGGTCGAAGCGGGCGCCGCAGGCGAGGGTGGCCGCGGACCTGCTCGAGGTCGGCGACGTGGTGCTAGTGCGGCGGATGACCGAGGACGGCTCGGGCAAGTTCATCCGCTGGACGCTGCGCCAGGTGCCGGCGATCGAGGGCGGGTTCATGGCGATGGACGTGAACACCGGCCGCGTCTACGCGATGCAGGGCGGGTTCAGCTACCAGTCGTCGGTCTTCAACCGCGCGACGCAGGCGCAGCGCCAGCCCGGCTCGGCGTTCAAGCCCTTCGTCTATGCCGCGGCGCTGGACAACGGCTACACCCCCGCCACGATCGTCGCGGACGAGCCGATCACGGTGAACACGCCGCAGGGCCTGTGGACGCCGAAGAACGCGGGCGGCGGGTTCTACGGCCCGACGCCCCTGCGGACCGGGATCGAGCAGTCGCGCAACCTGATGACGATCCGCATCGCCCAGGACATCGGGATGAACACCGTTGCCCGCTACGCCGAGCGGTTCGGGGTCTATGACAAGCTGTCGCCGTTCCTCGCCAACAGCCTTGGCGCGCAAGAGACGACGCTGTTCAAGATGGTCGCCGCCTACGCGATGTTCGCCAACGGCGGCGAGCGGGTGGAGCCGACGCTCGTGGACCGGGTGCAGGACCGCAACGGCCGCACCGTCTATCGCCACGACAAGCGGGTCTGCACGACCTGCGCCATGGGCGCGCTGCCCGCGGGCGAGGCGCCGGTGATCGTCTCGGACCGCGAGCGGGTGATGGACGCGATCACCGCCTATCAGCTCACCTCGATGCTGGAGGGCGTGGTCAAGCGCGGCTCGGGCAAGGGCGTCAAGCTGCCGGTGCCGGTGGCCGGCAAGACCGGCACCACCAACGACGCCAAGGACGTGTGGTTCGTGGGCTTCACCTCGAACATGGTCGCGGGCTGCTATCTGGGCTATGACGAGCCGCGCAGCCTGGGGTCCAACGCCTTCGGCGGGACGCTCTGCGTGCCGGTGTTCAACGCCTTCATGCGGCAGGCGGTCAAGCAGTACGGCGGGACCAGGTTCCGGGTGCCGCCCGGCGGGTATTTCGCCGACGTGTCCTACGGCAAGGGCGTGATCTCGGAGTATTTCCGCAACGGGACGAACGCCGCCAGCGGCCAGCGCGTCGTCGACGGCGGCTTCCAGAGGGTGCCCGCCGACCAGTGGCCGGGCTTCAAGAAAAGCACCGACGTGACCGAGCGCGCGGCGAAGTCGGTGACGACCTCGACCGGCAAGAAGAAGGTCATCCCGAAGAAGGCCGACTACAACACGATGAGTTCGGGCGGCCTGTACTAGCGCCGCGTGATCTGGCGCGGGGGCAGGGCGCCACGCCCCCCCCCCGCCTTGTCTGTCCGCGCCCAAGGCGCTATCTGCCGCTTTCATTCCCAAGCCCCGACCCTGCCCGAGGGACCGCCCCATGCGTGCCGAGACCCAAGCCACCGTCGAATCCATCCGCAAGTCGCTGGGCCTGCTCGCGCAGCGCATGGACTGGGAGACCGCGCCGCACCGGCTGGAAGAGATGAACGCCATGATCGAGGACGGCGACCTGTGGTCCGACCCGTCCCGCGCGCAGAAGCTCATGCGCGACCGGCAGGTGCTGTCGGACAAGGTCGAGACCTACCGGCGCATCGACCAGGACTTGAAGGACTCGGTCGAGCTGATCGAGCTGGGCGAGGCCGAGGGCGACGCCGAGATCGTCTCGGACGCCGAGGCGACGCTCAAGGGCCTCGCCGAGCTGGCGGCCAGCAAGGAGCTTGAGGCGCTGCTCGACGGCGAGGCGGACGGCAACGACACCTTCCTCGAGATCAACGCCGGCGCCGGCGGCACCGAAAGCTGCGACTGGGCGGCGATGCTGGCGCGGATGTACACCCGCTGGGCCGAGAAGAAGGGCTACAAGGTCGAGCTGCAGTCCGAGACCGCGGGCGACGAGGCCGGCATCCGCTCGGCCGCCTACAAGATCAGCGGGCCGAACGCCTATGGCTGGCTCAAGTCGGAATCGGGCGTGCACCGGCTGGTCCGCATCTCGCCCTACGACAGCGCGGCGCGGCGGCACACGTCGTTTTCCTCGGTCTGGGTCTATCCGGTGGTCGATGACAACATCGAGATCGTGATCCCCGACAATGAGATCCGCATCGACACCTATCGCTCGTCCGGCGCCGGCGGGCAGCACGTCAACACCACCGACTCGGCGGTGCGGATCACCCACCTGCCGACCAACATCGTCGTGACCAGCTCGATGAAGTCGCAGCACCAGAACCGCGAGGCGGCGATGAACGCGCTCAAGGCGCGGCTCTATCAGCTCGAACTCGACAAGCGGAACGCGGCGATCAACGCGGCGCACGAGAACAAGGGCGACGCCGGCTGGGGCAACCAGATCCGCAGCTACGTGCTGCAGCCCTACCAGATGGTGAAGGACCTGCGCACGAGCTACGAGACCTCGGACACGCAAGGGGTGCTCGACGGCGATCTGGACGGGTTCATGGCCGCGACGCTGGCGATGGACGTCTCGGGCAAGAGCCGGGCCGAGGCCAACGCCGACGACTGAGCCGCGGCGCGGGCCGGGACCGCTGGAGCCTCCGGCGGGGATATTTCTGCAAGAAAGAATGCCTATCGTGGCGCCCCGGGCCGTGGCGTCGCGGCGGGCAACCATTTTTCGCCGGCGACGTTCCGTGCTATTGCTGCAGTGCAGCATGGATGAGCGGAGCGGACGATGGCGAAGAAGATCAACCTGGCCCTGCAGGGCGGCGGCGCGCACGGGGCCTTTGCCTGGGGCGTGCTCGACCGGCTGCTTGAGGGGGACGAGATCGACATCGCCGGGATCAGCGGCACCTCGGCCGGGGCGCTGAACGGGGCGGCGGTGACGGCGGCGCTGTCGGCCATTCCGGGGCGCGAAGGGCGCGAGGCGGCGCGCGAGAACCTCGATTACGTCTGGTCGCAGGTCGGGCAGGTCAGCGACAACCGCATGGTGCGCTGGATGACCAGCATGGTGCCGATGCCGCGCGGGATGCAGCGCTGGGCCGAGATGGTGTCGCCCGTGGCCTGGCTCGAGGGGTTCTCGCGCATCTTCAGCCCCTACGATTCCGGGCCGTTCTACACCAATCCGCTGTCGGCGATCATCCGCGAGATGCCGCATCCGCTGGACGGTCACCACGCCACCGCGCCCGAGTTCTTCGTGACCGCCACCAATGTCCGCACCGGCCGGGTCCGCATCTTCTCGGGCGACGAGGTCTCGCCCGAGGCGGTGATGGCCTCGGGCTGCCTGCCGACGCTGTTCCGCGCCGTCGAGATCGACGACCCGGCGACCGGCCAGCGCGAGGCCTATTGGGACGGCGGCTATTCGGGCAACCCGGCGCTGTTTCCGCTGTTCGACCGGCGCCTGCCGGCCGACATCGTGATCGTCACGATCAACCCGATGGTGCGCGAGGCGGTGCCGCGCACGCCGGTCGAGATCCAGGACCGGATCAACGAGATCAGCTTCAACTCGAGCCTGCTGCGCGAATTGCGCGCCATCCAGTTCATGAAGCGGCTCGAGCGCGAGGGGCGCCTGTCGGGCCGCGGGATGAAGGAGCCGCTGATCCATATGATCTCGGACGACAACCTGATGACCTCGCTCGGGACGCGGACCAAGGTCATGCCGCGCCCCGGGCTTCTCGCGCAGATGAAGGCGGCGGGGCGGGATGCCGCGCAGGCGTTCCTCGACGGGGATGCGCAGAACATCGGCAAGGCCGATTCGGTCGATCTGCCGCGGCTCTACGGCTGAACGGCGGGGGCCGGTGCAGCGAGCGCCGGGCGGGGCGGCGGATAGACGAGCCCGCCCGAGATGATCAGCTTGGCCGCATCCTCGACCGACATCTCCAAGTAAATCACGTCGGTTTCCGGCACGTAGATCAGGAAGCCCGAGGTCGGGTTCGGCGTCGTCGGCAGGAACACCGCCATCATCCGCGATCCCGGCGGGGCCATACCGTCCGACTCGCCCTTGGCGGGACCGGCGACGAAGCCCACCCCCCAAAGGCCCTTGCGCGGATATTCGATCAGGCAGGCGCGGTCGAACTTGCTGTCGCCCTGGCTGAGCAGCGTCTCGCTGATCTGCTTGAGCCCGCCGTAGACCGAGCGGACGATCGGCACGCGGTCCAGCAGGCGCTCGCCCGCGCGCAGCAGGCGGCGGCCGATGTAGCCCTTGGCGACCCAGCCGACGATCACGGTGAAGATCAGGAAGATGATGACGCCGACGCCGCGCGGGTTGATCCCGAGCCAGCGGTCGGGGTGCCAGCGGGCCGGGATGACCGGCATCACCCAGCCGTCGATCCAGCCGGTCAAGGTCCAGAAGAGCCAGATCGTCAGCGCGATCGGCAGCATCACCGCGAGGCCGGCGAGGAATGATCCGCGCAGCGAGGCGAAGGGGCCGGGCCTGCGCACGGGCTGCGGGGTCGGGGACAGCGGGGGCAGGTCGTCGGGGTGGCGCATGGCGCGACGCTCGTGCGGCAGGGCCGCCGGGTCAAGGGGCGATGGTCGAGGGGCCGCGTTGGCGTTGGGGTCAGGCCCCCGCCGCCGCGATCCGTGCCGCGAGCCGTGCGTTCGACAGCACCAGCGCGATGTTGGCCTGAAGCGAGCGCCCTTCGGTCAGCGCGAAGATCCGGTCGAGCAGGAACGGCGTCACCGCCTTGGCCGCGATCCCCTGCGCCTCGGCCTCGGCCAGCGCGGCATCGACCACCGGGATCATCTCGGCGCGGGGGATCTCGGCCTCGGCCGGGATCGGGTTCACCACCAGCTGCCCGCCGGGAATCCCGAGGGCGCGGCGCATCCGGGCGGCCGCGGCGATCTCGGCCGGGTCGTCCAGCCGCAAGGGCGCCGGCAGGCCCGAATCGCGCGACCAGAAGGCAGGGATGGCGTCCTGGCCCACGGCGATGACGGGGACGCCCAGCGTCTCGAGCATCTCGACGGTGCGGGGGATGTCGAGGATCGCCTTGGCGCCCGCCGAGACCACGGTGACCGGGGTCGCGGCCAGCTCGGTCAGGTCGGCCGAGACGTCCATGGTGCGCTCCACCCCCCGGTGCACCCCGCCGATCCCGCCGGTGGCGAAGACGCGGATGCCGGCGAGCGCCGCGCAGATCATCGTCGCGGCGACGGTCGTGGCGCCGGTGCGCCCGGTGGTCAGGCAGACGGCCAGATCGGCGCGGCTGACCTTCATCACGCCGGTCGCCTGCGCGAGTTCCTGAAGCGCGGCGTCGGTCAGGCCGACGTGGATGCGCCCGCCCATCAGCGCGATGGTGGCGGGGACGGCACCGGCCTCGCGCACCGCGGCCTCGACCGCGCGGGCCATCTCGAGGTTCTGGGGGTAGGGCATCCCGTGGGTGATGATGGTCGATTCGAGCGCCACGATCGGGCGGCCCGCGTCACGCGCGGCGGCGACCTCGGGGGCGAAGCTAAGCGGCAGGTCGGTCATCGGCGGTCCTTTCTGCGAGATCGGACCGGGGCGCTGCCCCGGACCCCGGGATATTTGGGCCAGAAGAGAAGATCAGTGTCCCGCGACATGGGCGGCGGCGGCGGCGATGGCGGCGTCGAGCGCTTCGGCGCGGTCGGCACCCTGCTCTTCGGCCAGAAGATGGGCGGCGAGGAAGCAGTCGCCTGCGCCGGTGACGCGGGCGATGGTGACGGGCGGCGGCTGGCGGGTCAGCACTTCGGCCGCCCCGCGGGCCGCGCAGGCGGCGGGGCGCGCGCCGTCGGTGACGAGGACGCGGGCCGCCCCGCGGGCGACGACCGCCGCGGCAGCCTCGGCCGCGGCGAGCGCGCCACCGGCGGGCACCACCGCGTTGATCGCCCCGATCTGGTGCAGCCGCGTGGCGGCG